>JALVST010000118.1 GCA_027024205.1 Flavobacteriales bacterium
CACATTCAATATAGTCCAATAAATTGTCCTATTTTCATGTAGTAGCGGTATTATACCAAATTATTTTTGGACCATATTTATTTTAAAATTGATATAACGTCCGAAAAACTTGAAATTTACGGAAAACCTTCGTATGGCAGGGGGTAATGACCGTATTTTCCATCTTTTTAAAAAAGTCTGTGATATAAGATTGACAATAAATTTTTCTAATTTTCTCTAATATAAATATGCAGTACACCCAAAAACTACAAAATAAATCTATAACACGCTTATTATCAACAATTTAATATTTTACGAAATAAAAATGGCGAAAACAGGTGAATTTTAGGTTAACAACACAAACTAATCTAAAAATGAAAAGTTTATTTTTTATTCCAAATCGATTACGGGACTTTTTTTAGGTTTGATATCACTTAAATCATATCCCGAAAATTTTCGTAAGTAATGTTCAATTTTGGTGCCGTAAGCGTCTTCTTTGGTTTCTTTGCCGTATGACCATAAAAATTGCTGAACGGCTCCGGCGCCTCCCAAATGAGCGGCAGCCAAAATTCCGGATTCGGTAATTTTAACACCGTTAATCCATTTACCATTGTATTTTTTTATTTCTTTTCGTAAGATCCATTTGTTTTTTTCCAGATTGGCCAAAAAGGCTTTCTCTTGTAACAACGGATTTCTCAAAAATTCTTTGGGATTGATATGTAATTCTCTCAGAGTTGATTTTCCAAATTGATATTTACCCATATATCCCAAAGAATTAACTCTGTCATATTTTCCTTGCGACTCTTTAAATGCAAGGGCTTCTTTAAATCCGACAAAATCCCTTTCAACAAAAGGAATTTTTGCGGTTTCTTTTTTGTGGTCATTACGTTTCAAACCGGCTTGATCGGACACATACTGAAAATGATGTGTTTCAGGTGTAATCTCTATTGTTTCAATCGTATGCGTGTCAAACATATCATTGGCAAAACTTACCAAGATATATGTTAAGCCGGCAAAAAACAACCATTTAATGTTTGTATTAATAATTTGTTTCATAAGTCAAATTTATTGCATTTATGTACTAGTGTTAAGCTGATAAAAAAAATGCAAAAATTCGGCTGCAAATATAATACCATTTTTTTAATTTCCTAATTTTTTGGGGAAATATTGAAAATTTGTCAGAAAACCGCTAAAAATTCAGTGATAAATACCTCTTTTATTTAGACTTTTATGGTATTGTCCGGCACGATGATTATGCTCTTGTAAAGTTTTACTAAAAACATGATAACCCGGTTTATTAAAATCCGCTACAAAATAATAATATTGATGTTTTTGAGGATTTAAAACGGCTTCAATCGATTGAATATCAGGCATACAGATTGGTCCGGGAGGTAATCCGGTATATTTGTATGTGTTGTAAGGAGAGTCAACTGCTTTATGTTTGTTTAAAACCCGTTTGATAACCAAATTATTACCGTATTTTTGACGGTAGGCAAAAACCACTGTCGGGTCGGCTTGTAACAACATCCCTTTTTTTAAACGGTTTAAATATACCCCTGCAATAACTGGCAATTCCGAGCGTTTAGTCGTTTCTTTTTGAATAATAGAGGCCAAAATCCCGACCTCAATAGGAGTTAGACCCAATTTCCGGGCTTTTTGCCGGCGGGTTTCATTCCAAAATTTTTGGTATGACCGCCACATTTTTGTTCTGAATTGTTCCGGGGTCGTATTATAATATAAACGGTAAGTATCCGGAATATACATTAATAATATGTTATCCTGTGTAAAACCTTTTTTGCTGATAAATCGATTATCCGTCATGGCACGTAATAATGACAATGAGTCCGGTTCAATCAAATGGCTAACAGCTCCGGCCAATTCGGAAATGGAATTTTTATTATTAAACGTCACTTTGACCTCAACATTTTGACCGATTCGCAGTAAATTAATCAAATTATTGTTGTTCATCAGATTTTTTATTTCGTACCTGCCACTGTGCGGTTTCTTAAAACGCTTTAATTTAACAGCCAGCTTAAAAGTTGCCATACTTTTGATGTAGGGTTTTAAGATGCTTGTCAAACTGTCCATATCGATATTCTCAGGTACATCGATATACATTTTTTCTTTTGACAATTTAATATTAGGGATAAACAAAATACTGTTTAACACAAAAAATATCAGTAAGATAATGGCCAAACCGGCTATGATGAGTTTGTATTTTTTCATACTGAATAAAAAAAACAGCTTATAAATGATTTAGGCGGGTAAAGATAATTAAAAAATCATCATATATTTATCCGCTTTCCTAAAATTAGATTTTAATTAAACATTAAGACAAGGCCATTAAATTTTTAATTATTATCTACCAAAGAGATACACCTTGAAACTCATTGATTTTTCTATTGTTGTATAGTGGTGAGATATAATTTGTCTCTACGAACTTTCTATTTATATTAGATACGTCGCTCTTGCCGGAATTTAATGATATTCCTAAACTTTTATTATTTGTAATTTAAAATTTCTTCCGTTTTTTTTATCCACTCATAAGGTTTTATGGTAGGGTCAAAATAAAAATCGGGTTGAATACCTTTATCGTCAATGGCCATACCGGGTATCCGGAAACTTTTTGTCAGTCCATACCATAATTGATATTCTCCGCACGGAAAAACAGTCATATTTAAATTGGAAATATCCAATGCCCCTGAGGTCGTTGTTCCGAATAATTTCACTTTTTTACTTTGTTTGGCCGCTAACAAAAATTGCTCTGTGGTACTCCCGCAATTTTTATTAATCAAAATACCGATATTTTTAGGATATGGATAAATCGTATCTTTTGTAACAATACTAACGACATCATCATCAAGATTTACAAATTCACCCAAATGTTTATTCAACTTTTCAAATGCTTTTTTTGCCCATTTTTTGTCTTCATCACTAAAACCGGGATTTTTAATAAAATTTAACATTCTTTTATTATTCAGTTCGGTTGATAAAAATTCAAGTCCCACTACACGAATAGGATTGGTATAGAGAAAAGGAATTAGTGCTTCATAACTTGAATCGGAACCACCGCCGTTATTTCGCAAATCAATGATTAAATAGGGCATATGCGTAATCAAATCCTTATTTTTATCCAATACACTGTCTATTTTCTTTTTTTGACCAAACATAAAAGAAGGTATTCTCAATAAAACGGTACTATCCGATATCTTTTCAACAAAAGGCGCTTCTACCGATAATGATTTGAAAAACAAAGCAAATTCTTTACTCGATCTTAATTTCGGTTCCAATCTTTTAAAAGTAACAAAACCGGCTAACAGATAATTATTGCCCAAAATTTCTACATTATTAAATTCCCGTGGCGTATGGTTTCCCATATAATATTTCATATCGTATTGTCCTTCTTTATTTTTATAAATTTCCAATTTAATTTGTTTGGGAGACCAATCCGGATTGCCCGATTTGATAATAAAACCGACATAATCCCGTTCCGGATTTTCTTTATCTTTAATTATGCCGATAGTATAAGGTTTGGAATACCAAATTCCTTCAAATCCGTTTTTTACATCTAAATTTGAGACATTTTTTTTAAAATGTTTCAAATCAATATCAAAGACAGGGCTATCTTTAAAAAGATTTTTGGATTTTTTGGCCTTGGCAGTCAATCCGATATCTTTCAAGCCGGCACCTTGATTGAACACAACTTGCAAATGCCCTTTTCTGAAAAATTCCGTCCAATCGTTTAACAATTTCAAACACTCATTTTTGTCTTTAACATTTTTTGCTTTATCCATAAACATTTTATTGTGTATCATATAAGCTCTTTCTCCTTTTTTATCTATAACATATTGAAAACCGGCATCATTTTTTTCAAAGGTTTCTTTCAACCATTTCAGATTTGACAAACAATCACATTTTTGACTGTAACCGGTTGCAACGACAACAACCAATATGAATAATAAATTTATTTTTCTCACTTTATTACAATTTATAGTTCTAAAAAAAGACGGAAAAATCAAAAAAATGTTACAAAAATTGTAAAGAGAATCTTTTTATTTAATCATTTCATTCCTAAGGGGTTATAGAAGATTTGCCGGTGTCCGTTTTAAGAATCATTTACCCGGACTGACACCCGGTATCCACTGAATTTCTCTATCAATAAAAGGTCACCTCGACTGACGCAGGAACTTACCGACTATTATTTGCAGTCTCTGATATTTCTCGTATTTTTTTATCCTTTACTCAAAATAAATCTTTAATTGCCATACTTACGAATTAATTGATAAAACAATCCGTCTTTGTAATCCAAACCGTTAAAATACCATTGTTTTAATGTGCCGGTTTTTTCAAATCCCAATGATTCGAATAAACGGATACTGGCCGGATTATCCGCCATAATTTCGGCATACAATTGATGCAAGTACAACACTTCAAAAGCATAACGAACCAATTGTTTTAAAGTTTCCTTACCGTATGAGCGGCCTCTGTAACGGTCATGAATGATAATTCCCACACCGGCTCTTCTGTTTTTAGGGTCAAAGTCATACAAATCAACAAACCCTATAAGTTTTTGATTTTCAACTATTTCAATAGCAAATCTAAATTGTTTGGCTTCATAGATATCACGGTCGGCATTGATAATATAGTTTCGCAATACGCGAGATGAAAAAGGCTGTTGGGTTTGACCCAAATACCACAAATCCCAATCATTTTCTATTTCATCCAAAAAACCGATATCTTCCGGTTCCAAAGCTCTTAATTTTATATCCGGCATTATTATGTTTATTTATTCTCTTGCAAATTTAGGAATTATTTTGAGGAATTGAGATTTGTATAAGCTGTCATTTCGGGCGTGAGAAATCGCATTTTGAGGAATTATAAACATTTTTTATAAGATTTCCCGTCGGCTTCCCGCCCGCCCCTACATTTGTCAGGGCGGGCGGGACACCACAGAAATGATGAACATTCTATTTTTCAAACATATTGAAAATGCCACAATCCATTCCATTCTCTTTCCCGTAATTGCCGGGAGAAGACTCAAATTATAAATTACGTTAAATTTCCGTTAAAAAAATACATATTTTAGCGATTTGGAATAATTTTGGTATTAGAATTTTCAACCGAAAAAATGTAGAAAAAATGAAAAAATATGTCAGTTTTGTCATGATAGCCGTGTTGAGTTCTTTTCTGACACTTGCTGGTTATACTTATTTTATTAAAACATACAAACAATCTTCAGGAAAGGAAAATAACAGTTTAATCCATAGTCAGGCCTCACAAGATAGTACAAATAACTTTTTACATAATGCGGCTTATACTCCGGATGATAATAACGAATATAATGTGCCGGACTTCAGAGATATCGTTAAAAGAACAAAAGATGCTGTTGTCCACGTACGAAACACCCGTTATATCCAGGAATACAAGCCTTTTTATTACGGATACCGTCAAGGACCTATTTATAAACAAGAAGGAACCGGGTCGGGCGTTATTATTTCTCCTGATGGATATATCGTTACCAATAACCACGTTATAAAAGATGCCAGCGAAATAGAAATTACTTTGGAAAATAAAAAAACATATAAAGCCGAGCTGATAGGGACCGATCCTAATACGGATATCGCCATCCTTAAAATTGAAGCTGACAATTTGCAATATTTGACCTTTGGTGATTCGGACAATCTTGAATTGGGAGAATGGGTTTTAGCCATTGGCAATCCGTATAATCTCGGCACAACCGTTACATCAGGTATCGTCAGTGCCAAAGGACGGGATTTAAAAGGTAACAAACGTATTGAAAACTTCATCCAAACCGATGCCGTGGTCAATCCCGGAAATAGTGGCGGTGCTTTAATCAATACCAAAGGACAGCTTATCGGTATCAATACGATGATTTTTTCCATGAACGGTTCATATATCGGCTATTCGTTTGCTATCCCTTCCAATATTGTCAAAAAAATAACCGATGACATCTTGGAGTTCGGCAGTATTCAAAAAGGTGTTTTAGGGGTAAAAGCGGCAGAACTCAATGGGGAAATAGCCAAAAAATTGGGTATCAATCAAACCGAAGGCGTTTATATTTATGAAATAGAAAAAAACAGTGGCGCCGATAAAGCCGGGTTGGAAACCGGAGATATCATCATCAAAATAAACAATATAAAAGTTGCCACCATGGCCGATTTGTTAGGCTACTTGAAAACAAAACGCCCCGGAGACAAAATTGAAGTGACCATCATAAGAAACAATACCATAAAACATTTTAACATTACACTGTCAAAAAACAATGCCGCATATCTGAAAACTTTGGGTCTTTCGGTTAAAAATGTCAATAGAAATATTTTATACAGGTATGGCATTTCACACGGCGTTTATATAGACAGGGTCAATAACCGTCTTTTATATCAAAACGGTATCAGACCGGGTTATATGATTACCAAAATAAACGGTCAAAAAATTTACTCTGTCGATGATATTACCAATATCTTATCGGATTTGGCCGACAAACAATTTACAATAGAAGTAGTTGCCCCCGACGGTAGAATTGAAAAGTATATTTTTCAATAACCGGGAGTAAAAATATTGAAAACGGGAAGCTATTGCCTCCCGTTTTTTTTTATTTCAAATTTTCCCAATACCATTTAACAGCCTCTTTTAAACCGGCTTTAATATCATATTCCGGTTCGTAACCCAACAATTTTTTGGCTTTTTCTACCGACGCCAACGAATGCGGAATATCTCCGGTACGAACCGGTCCGTGTTTGACAGGAATATTTTTTATCTCAGGGTCAAATTCACCCAGATAATCTTTGAGTAACTGCGATAATTGATTGAGATTGGTCCGGTCACCGTAAGCCGTATTATAAACCTGGTTGAGAGCCGCTTTATTTTCAGTAGTCAAGGCCAGTTTGTTCATCAATATCACATTATCAATATATGTAAAATCACGGGAATAAGTTCCGTCACCGTTTATTACCGGGCTCTCGTGCCGCATCAGTTGAATGACAAATTTGGGAATTACAGCTGCATAAGCCCCGTTAGGGTCTTGACGTCGTCCGAACACGTTGAAATAACGCAATCCTATTGTATCCAAGCCGTAGGTTTTATGAAACACATCGGCATATAATTCATTGACATATTTGGTAATGGCATAAGGCGATAAAGGTTTCCCTATTACATCTTCCACTTTGGGCAGGTTTTCGGAATCACCGTAAGTCGAAGAACTGGCGGCATAAATAAAACGTTTTATACCGGCATCACGTGAAGCCACCAACATGTTGAGAAATCCGTCAATATTGACTTGATTGGTGGTAATGGGGTCATTGATACTACGCGGCACGGAACCGAGAGCAGCTTCATGCAAGACATATTCCATATCTGTAACCGCTTTTTGACAAGTTGCCAAATCACGAATATCCCCTACTTGCAATTCAAAACGGGGATGAGACATTAATGCTTGAATGTTGTGAAAATGTCCTGTCGCAAAATTATCAAGGCAACGCACTTCATGGCCGTCCGCCAAAAGACTTTCACATAAATTGGAACCTATAAAGCCGGCGCCGCCGGTTACTAATATTTTCATTTGGTTATCTGGTTATTTGGTTAATTGGTTATTTGTTTATTTGATGTATGGTGTTATTTCAAACGGTCTTGATTTTCATCAGGAGAGGAGAAATCTACTTTCTTTAATGTTAAGATTTCTCAGTCGTTCTTCCTTCTAAATGACAGGTGTCCTTGTGGCTATCCTGGCGGAATGACAACGCTTGTCATTTCAGACGTTCTATCTGTCATTTTGATCCCTACGAAAGTAGGGAGAGAAATCTCATTCTACATCCTGCTCCCGTTGGAGACGGAATGTCACTTCGTTCCATTCTCAATTCATCTCACTTTCCACATCAGATGCACGAAACGTGTCTTGTTGTCTTGTTCATTTGAGACGAATTGCAAGTTGTCTCTATTCGAACATTGTGAACATTATGAACTTTCAACTATACTTATCCCCCCACTTCTTTTTCAAATCATTTTTATAACTTTTTTCTTTGGCATTTTCACCGGGTTGATACAAAACCGTGTTTTCAAGAGATTTAGGCATAAAATTCATTTTTATAAAATTACCATCAAAACTATGAGCATACTTATAATCTTTACCATACCCCATTTCTTTCATCAATTTGGTCGGAGCGTTACGCAATGTCAACGGCACTTCCAAATTGCCGGTTTCTTTGACCAGTTGCTGGGCTTTGTTTATAGCCATGTATGCCGAATTACTTTTAGGTGAGACAGCCAAATATATCGTTGCTTCGGCCAGAGTAATCCTGGCTTCCGGCCAACCGATTTTGTTAACGGCATCAAAAGCAGCATTGGCAATGAGCAAAGCATTGGGATTGGCCAAACCGATATCTTCCGAAGCCAAGATAACTAATCGACGGGCTATAAATACCGGGTCTTCACCACCTTCAATCATCCGTGCCAACCAATAAACAGCTGCATTGGGATCACTTCCTCTTACCGATTTGATAAAGGCCGAAATGATATCGTAATGCATCTCACCTTTTTTATCGTAAAGAAAAGCGTTACTTTTGACACTTTCTCTAACGGCTTCATCGGTGATAACAATAGGATTTTGCCCAGATAGTTGCAAAACCGTCTGTTCAAACAAATTCAGCAATTTCCGGGCATCCCCACCGGCATAATGAATTAAAGCTCCGGTTTCTTCTAATTTGATATCCTGTTGTTTGAGCCATTCGTCGGTTGTCAAAGCTCTTTGTAAAATCCCTTGCAAAGCTTGTTCGTCCAATGGTTTTAATGTAAACACCTGGCAACGTGACAACAAAGCGTTATTAACTTCAAAACTCGGATTTTCTGTAGTTGCCCCTATTAAAATAATCCAAGCTTTTTCTACGGCTTCGAGCAGACTGTCTTGTTGAGATTTGTTAAAGCGGTGAATTTCATCAATGAATAAAACCGGAGTGGTTTGAAGAAACATACCGGATTGATTTTTAACTTTATCAAAAATATTTCTGATATCTTTAACACCCGAGTTTATGGCACTCAATTTATAAAAAGGTCGCCGGGTTTCTCGGGCTATAATTTGGGCCAAAGTCGTCTTGCCCGTGCCGGGCGGCCCCCACAAAATTATGGACGGTAATAAATTGGCTTCAATTTGTTTCCTCAAAACCGACTCATTACCCACAAGATGTTCTTGTCCGGTAAAACTTTGCAAGTTTTTCGGACGCACTCTTTCGGCTAATGGTGTTTGGGGTATCGACATTTTTTTTAATATGCACAAAGATAGTTATATGAGTTGAATGTTGAAAGCTAAAAGTTGAAAGTTTTTTAAATAACTTTAAAAAAATATCAAAATGTCAAAATATTTTTTTTAAATTAGCAGTATCAACCTCTTAAAGTCTTCAACCATGTCTCGACAAAAACACAATCCTGCAAAAGCAATTCAAGAATTACAATTTTTCGGAGAATTCGGCGGCGTCAATCCGTCCATTTCCGATTCTGCCACTTATACCTTCTTAAAAGCCAAAACAATGCTTGATACTTTTGAAGGTAATGCAGACGGTTGTTATCTTTATTCGCGGCATACCAGTCCCAGTAATCATTATTTGAGTTCGGCTTTGGCTAAAATAGAAAATACAGAATCCGCTAATGTGGCGGCAAGTGGTATGGGCGCCATTACAGCAACTATTTTACAATTAATCAATGCCCGAGAACATATTGTCGCCAGTAGAACCATTTATGGTGGCACTTACGCTTTTTTAAAAAACTGGTTACCTAAATTTGACATAGAAACTTCATTTGTAGATATTACCGACTTAAACAAAGTAGAAGCGGCAATTAAACCTAATACCAAAATAATTTATACCGAAACACTCAGCAATCCCCTATTGGAAGTTTCCGATATTGAAAATTTGTCAAAAATAGCTCAAAAACATGGCATTAAACTAGTGGTTGATAATACTTTTACGCCTTTGATTTTTACTCCTGCCAATATGGGAGCAGATGTTGTTGTTCACAGTTTAACCAAATTTATTAACGGAGCAAATGATACCGTAGGCGGTGTGGTATGCAGCAGTAACGATTTTATCAATCAACTCAAAGATGTCAATGATGGTAGTAGCATGTTACTCGGTCCGGTTATGGATAGCTTGCGGGCGGCTCAAATATTAAAAAATCTGAGAACTTTACCCATACGAATGATTCAACACAGTAAAAATGCGCAATATCTGGCTGAACATATGGAACAAGATGGTATTAAAGTCAAGTATCCCGGACTGCAATCCCACCCGCAACACAAATTATTTACCAAATTGATGAATCCGGAATTCGGTTACAGCGGTATGATAACATTAGATTTGAAAACCGCTGAAATGGCAAATGAATTTATGGAACGGCTTCAAAACAAAAATGTCGGCTATCTGGCCGTTAGTCTCGGTTTTTACAGAACCTTGTTTAACGCTCCCGGAAAAGGTACGTCCAGCGAAATTCCCGAAGATGAAAGAATGGCTATGGGATTATCGGACGGTTTGGTCAGAATGTCTATCGGATTGGATTTTGATATTGAAGATGTTTATCATAAAATGAAGAAAACGCTCGAAGAAACCGGATACTTTAAAACCGACTTGCAAACCAACTGATTTATGAAGAAAGTTTTTCTTAATTGGGATTATACTTTGGAACAATACATCTATCTGCATCGCTATAAAGATGCAGATAGTTTTTTAACATGGGCTACTATCAATGCCACATACATCAGTTTTGCTCTTTTATTTTTGTTGATTATCATTTATTTTTTCAACAAAAAACAAATTTATTTGTATGCTGCTCTCAATGCAGCCGTAGTCAACGGCATTACGGCTCTAATAACGGGGATATTAAAAATCCTAATCGAACGGCCACGACCCTATGAAGTTAATGATTTAATTAATATATCACCACAGATAAATGGCGGTGGATTTAGTTTTCCGTCCGGACATACAACCGAAGTTTTCGCCATTTTCTTTACGGTTACTTTTTTGTTAAAAAACAATTATATAACCGCGTTGTTCCTATTTTGGGCCTTGCTCATTGCTTATACCCGTATGGCTTTTGGCGTTCATTATCCGGTCGATATATTAGGAGGTATCTTTGTAAGCGGTTTAACTACAATCATTTGGCTAAAATACCAACCGTTAAAAAGATGGTTCAAAAACATCAACGGGTAAAAACCAAAGTAAATGGCGACGATAAATTGTCGTCAAAACGATAACCGTCCGTATCAAAAAATTTGAGTTCTTCCGGTGTGTTAATATTATTTTGAATGATAAAACGGGCCATCAATCCCCTGGCTATTTTAGCATACAAGCTGATTGTTTTGAGGATACCGTTTTTATAATCTTTAAAAACTATGTCATAAACAGGGTGTTTAAACGATTTTTTATCTATTACCTTAAAATACTCCCGACTGGCCAAATTTACCAAAAAATCTCCTTCGGGTATTTCATCATTGAGATAAGCCGTTACTTTGCGCCGCCAAAATTCATACAGGTTTTTATAAGTATCAAATCTCAGTTTGATACCCATTTCCAAACGATATGGATATATCAAATCAAAAGGCCGCAAAACACCATATAAACCGGACAAGATTCTCACTTTATCATTTAAAACCGGTAATTTTTCCAAGGGTAAATTTTTTACATCCAATCCGTCGTAAACATTCCCGTTAAAAGTAAAAATAGCAGGTCTTCCCGTCTCATTTATTTCTTTATGCCAAATCTGATAACGTTCCCAATTCAGATTGGCCAAATTATCGGAAAGCTTCATTAATTTCTTAATGTCATCCGGTGTTTTTTGACGCATGACATCAATGAGTTGTCCGGCCTCATCTAAAAAAACGGGAGAAGTATAGGACATAGGCGGAAATGAGGACTTTAAATCAAGTTTTTTGGCAGGAGATAAAACTATTTTCATGTTATTTTTTTAAGAACGAACTGTTTAATAACGGATAAACCGGTATAAATTTTAGATTTTTTTTAGACTTTTTATCAACGGGATGTGTGCGGTTTCCGTTTTAAATTTTTAATATTTATTCTGATATTTTTAAGATGTTTTTGAGTTTTCATTTTATTAAAAATTTTCTTTTTACCACTTGATACGGAATCTTTTTTGACTTGTATCAGACTATCCGTTACCAAAATATTTTCAAATTCATCAATACTTTGATTATACAAATTTATTTTGTCTATAACCGTATTGATATTACGGGTTATTTCATCCAAAGTTTTTCTAATGGTATCGGGTTCTTTAATCTTTTTATGGATTAAAAAATCCAGGCGTTTGAAATTTATTTCTGTTAAAACCATACGGCTTTTTACAGGCGGCGTATCAATTTTTTTGATAAAACGTTTAATCTTTAATTGTTTAAAAATTTCCAAATCATTTTTAGTTAAATCAACCAACTCGTCAATACTGTAAGAATCCGGTTTTAAACTTTCGTATAACTTGATAAACTCTTTATTATTTTTAAGAACATCTTCAATGGCATCAACCGGTTTCAAATTAACGGTCCGTCTTATTATAGCTATCTTTTCCGGCTGTTTTTTCTTAACAACGACCGTCTTTTTTTCGATTTCACGGCAACTGATATTCAATAATAATGTGATAAAAAATAAGCCTGCTGTCCATTTCATAATGCAAATTAATCAAAAAATCCTGTATTTTAAGGCAATTTTATGACATATTTTTCTGTTTAATCCTAACAAAAAGTTTATATTTGCTTTAACAAAGTAAAAAAACAACATTTAAAGTTACCGCTTTGTCTAAAAATCCGGTGCAAACAAACAGAAAAAACGAAATAATAAAAATCTCAAAAGCAACACATGAAAAAAATACTTATTATAGGAGCTAACGGACAGATTGGAACGGACTTACTCAGTGAACTGCGTCAAAAATACGGCCAAGCAAATGTTATAGCATCCGACATCAAGGAACCGCAAACGTTTGACCAACATTTTCTTATACTCGACGCCACAGACAGAGAAGCCGTCCGGCAAACCCTGATTGAATATAAAATAGATGAGGTTTATTTGATGGCTGCCATTCTTTCAGCCAATGCTGAAAAGATACCTCTCAAAGCTTGGCATGTCAATATGACCATTTTGTTAAATGCTTTGGAATTGGCAAAAGAAGGTTACATAAAAAAACTCTTTTGGCCGAGTTCCATTGCGGTTTTCGGACCTCATACGCCTCGTATCAATACACCTCAAATTACCATTATGGACCCCAATACGGTTTATGGCATCAGTAAATTAGCCGGCGAACGATGGATAGAATACTACCGAGAACATTTTGATGTCGATGTGCGTAGTGTCCGTTATCCCGGCATTATCAGTTGGAAAACCCTTCCGGGAGGAGGCACCACGGATTATGCCGTTGAAATTTTTCACGATGCACTTACCAAAGGGCATTATACATCATTTTTGGATGCCAATACCCGTTTGCCCATGATGTATATGCCCGATGCTATCAAGGCAACTATCCAAATTATGGAAGCTGATGAAGATAGTTTACAAATCCACAATTCGTACAATATAGCCGGGATAAGTTTTACACCGGAAGAATTGGCACATAATATTCAAAAATATTTACCCGGTTTTCATATCCAATACAAACCGGACTTCCGTCAAACCATAGCAGAATCCTGGCCGGAATCCATAGATGATTCCCAAGCTTTTAAAGATTGGCACTGGCAACATCAATACAATTTGGAAGCCATGGTTAGAGATATGCTTTTACATTTGTCAAAAAAATATCACAAGGAAGCTAATCTGGTTTTATAACAAAATATTTAAGCTATTTTTTACAAAAAAAAACAGCTACTGGCGAGTAGCTGTTTTTTTTTTACATATTAATTTATTTTAATTGCCATAAATCAACCCGATATAATAAATACTACCGACTTTTCCGGTTCCGGGAGCCGGTAAATATTCTTTACCCAAGATATTGGAACCACCCAATTTAATTTTGGTTTTATATTTTTTAAATTTATAATTGATTTGAGCGTCCAAAATACTTCTGGCAGGCACCATTGCATCGGCAAAAGTGGCTTGCCATAAAAATTCAGTTTGATATTTATAATCGACTTTAAATCCGAAATTTTTATAAAAATTATCATTAGCTAATGACAATTTTACACGATGTTCAGGCGTATTAAATCCGGCACGGAAATCTTCTTCACCCGGGGCTGGTGTATAATCGAATTTGGCATAGTCATAAATCAGGCCGATAATATAATTTCCCGCTTTGTAATTGAAACCGAAATCGGCTCCGTAAGAAGTAACCTTAGATTTGGCATTAGTATATAATTGGAACGGCTTATAGGCACCGGTTGCAATAGCCGGCATGGCATTGGCAATATTATCAACGGTTCCCATGTCACTGGACAAGGCCATTACACGTGTACCGGCCCCAAAATTATTGTATCTATTGTAATAAACCGCCATATCCAGACTAAGATTATTGAACAAACTACCCCGGTAACCGAACTCAATAGTACTGACTTGTTCAGGTTTCATTTTATCAACTTTTGCCACTTCCAAATCAGCCGGATTATGGGTTTGGGCAAACTTTAGAAATGAAGTCAAAGTATAAGAATTGGTATAAGCATCTCTACCTGTAATAGTTACGGGAAAATATACATTATTAATTTGATCGTAAGCCTGAACGGTTTCTTGATAACGGTCCCAGTTATCCGGCGCACCACCAACCAAAGTAATCGGGCCGACATTCAAACCGATATATAAATCTTGGGTTGTAGGATTTCTAAAACCGGTTTGATAAGATATTCTAAAATTATGTTCTTTATTTTCTCCGGCCGAATAAACGGCTGAGAATCTCGGAGAAAAATTACCGTCAAAATTCTTTTGTTTATCATATCGCAAAGATGTGGCCAACTTTAATTTGTCATCCAACAATTTTTTGGTTATTTGAATATAAGCTGCCGATTCATCTATGTTAATAGGGCTTAAACCGGGATAATCGGTAAAAATGGTTCCTTCGGAATGCAAAGAAAACCGTCTTAAAGATCCTCCGACTTGAATTTTGGCGAAGTCTATCAAATTATTAAAATTATAATTTCCTTCAATATGTTTCAAATTGGTATTGTCAATAAATTTACCACCGGTTTTAAAGTCAGGGTCGTTAGTTACAACATCAAAAGCTTGATTAAATTCCTCAGAACCGGGCTTAAAACGGACCGGTTTGGGTTGTCCCATAGCCATAGTGCCGTAATCGGCATATTCCCTAGCAATTTGATGTGCTTCCGCTTCGGAATAAGGTCCGTGTGGATCCATAACCGGCACGCCCCCGGCGATAACTGGATAACCCGAAGCATCATCAAACAAAATACCGTAACGGGCAAGGGAGTAGCGGGCTAAATAATAGGTAAACCAGTCTTTATCGGACATCCATTTCCGGTTAATATTCCAGGCCGTAAATTTGGTATCATAAGAATGTCCGGCATCTTCACCGGTATAATAACCTCTGACAAACCAGTTTTTGCTTTTGATTTCCAATTTATGTTGGTGAATAAAAATACCGTCCAAAACATAACGGTTGGTCCCTTGGTAGATAGTTTTTCCGGTTCCGAAACGAGAGTTCCAGATAAATTCCAATTTACCGGGTTGTCCACTCGGCCGGTAATGAAAAGCCAAATCCGCTTTCAAACTTCTGGCTTCATAGTCTGTCAAATCTTTTTCGGCATAACCGGTACGGGAAACTCTGACAACTTCATTTCTGTTTAGAATGGCAAGGGGCGTACCATCAAAAATATGATTCATATCAAAAGTTTTGGCAATTTCGTCTCCATAAATATTCATACCGTCATAAGAAGGATTAGAACGCCTGCTTTCTTTAACGGATTGATTAAAAGGATTCATATCTATATCCGTCTCGTCCACGGCATACCAATCTGTTCCTTTTAAGAAAGAAAAATTAACTTTGGCAGCCGCATAATCCCCACCCCAAGCATAACGTACGCCTACATCGGAATAAGGATTATTACCGGCAGCAGATTGACTGGTTACGCCATATTTTACATAAGCGCTTAAACCTTTATATGTAAAAGGGTTTTTACTACGCATATTTAAAACACCGTTAAAAGCATTCGCTCCATAAAGAGCCGAAGCGGCACCCGGCAATATTTCAACACTTTGAACATCCAATTCATTAATACCGATTAAGTTCCCTAACGGAAAATTTAATGCCGGAGAGGTATTATCCATTCCGTCAATCAATTGTAAAAAGCGGTTATTGGAAAAGGTCGCAAATCCCCGCGTATTAACCGATTGAAAAGTCAGGGAATTGGTATTCAAATCAACTCCTTTCAAGTTGCTTAATCCGTCATAAAAAGAAGGGGCCGTATTTCGACGGATTTCTTTCAAGCTCATCCGTTCGATACTAACCGGTGATTCTTTAATTTTTTCTTGACCACGCGAAGCCGTAACAACGACATCATCAAGAAATTCATTATTTTCTTCCAAAACGATATTTAAAGTTTGCGGGGCGTTCAATTTTTTTTCAAATGTTTTATACCCTACAAACGACACTTCAATTGTTACGGGAAATTCTTTAATTTTGACAGAAAACTTTCCTTCAAAATCCGTTGTTGTTCCTTGTTGCGTTTCCTTTACAAAAACATTGGCCCCCGGAATAGGAGTATTATCTTTATCAACAACCTTTCCTCTTAATTGTTGAGCAAAACCATGGAGGCTGAACCCAAAAAATAAAGCTAATAAAATAATTTTTCTCATAGTTCATTTTTTTTTGTTAATTATTGCAAGATATAAAAAAATGCATTAATCGAAAATTATTTGATTTTTTTTCGCTTTTTCCGGTCTATTTTTTTTAAATTCACATTGTTCCAAGTTAAATAAAATAATTTCTACAAAAGATTTGTTTTGATAAAAAATCGTATTTTTGACAAAAAGCGGTATATGAAATTATCCCTGACTTCTTTGCGTTCCAAAATCTTTCTCTCGATGATAGGGCTGGTTTTCTTGGCTTCTATCATGATTTTGGTTGTAACAATTATGCAGTATAAAGAAGAAGCGGAAGATTATCACAAAAAACGTTTATTAAGAAAAGAAACAGCCGTTAAAGTCCATATAAACAGCATCTTGGAAAACACGAGCTTTGAAGTAAAAACCGATAAACTCAAATATATCTTTAAATCTAACGGCAGTACACGCGGTTTGTCCAGTATCAGCGAATTGTCACGAATCCACAAAATGCCAATTAACATTTACGATTTAAAAGGCAATCTCATTGTTAGTTCGCTATGGCATTTCAAAGAAAAAAACGATTCCATAAAACATTTACCGGCATATATCATCAAAAAAATAGATGAAAGCCCGGATAAAAGATACATCATCAAACACGAAAGTCCCGATGGTGAATATCAATCATCATTCAGTTATATTTATAACCGGCAATTCAAACCCATTGCCATTTTGAACCTCCCCTATTTGGCCGACAGTACTTTTTATAAAAAAGAACTGGAGGAGTTTTTAAAAAATTTGGGGCTTATTTATCTACTAATGCTTTTGATAGCCATTGTCTTGTCTTATTTTCTATCCCGGTATATTACCAAATCATTGAATACGGTCAATGACATATTGAAAAAGATTTCATTCTCAAAAGAAAACCAAAAAATCATTATCAAAAATCCGAATGAAGAAATCAGCCAATTGATTGAAACCTATAATAGTATGGTGGACAAACTGGAAGAAAGCGCCAAAAAACTGGCTCAAACCGAACGTGAGGAAGCCTGGCGTAACATGGCCCGGCAAGTAGCACACGAAATCAAAAATCCTTTGACTCCCATGCGTTTGAGTATTCAAAGTTTTCAAATGACTTTTGACCCCGACGACCCCGGCATCAAATCAAAGTTTGACGAATTTGCCCAAATGCTTATCGAACAAATAGATATAATGAGCAGAATAGCTTCCGCATTTTCCGATTTTGCCAGAATGCCACAAGCCAATTTGGAAAAAGGCAATTTGGTTCCGGTGATCAAAAACGCCCTGAAATTATACGACCCGGAACAAGTGCGATTTGTCAGTAGTGATGACGAAATTTTATTTAACTTTGATAAAAATCAAATCCAAAGAGTAATAGGAAATTTAGTGAAAAATGCCTTGCAATCCGTTCCGGATGACCGGGAACCGGATATTTTGGTTTCGGTCCGTCAAACCGCTGACAAAATTTTTATTTCGGTGACCGACAATGGTAGCGGTATTGCTCCGGAACATCAATCAAGAATTTTTGAACCTAAATTTACAACCAAAAACAGCGGTATGGGACTGGGATTGGCTATTGTCAAAAAAATTGTTGAAAATCATAACGGAAAAATATATTTTAATTCAGATAAAGAAATGGGAACAACCTTTATTATTGAATTTGATAAATAGAGTTTATAATATTGAAAAGCAAAAAGAAGTAAATGAAATTGAATAGAAAAAAATTAGATTTCTCAATATGTTCAAAATGACGAGTACGTGTCATTTTGAAAGAGTAGCGACTGAGAATCTATAATTGGACAAGAATAATGAGATTTCTCACTACGTTCGAAATGACAAAAAATTCGAAATGTCAACTAAAATAAATAACTAATCAATCATGAAAGACTACAAAAACATTCTAACTGAAACCGAAGGAGCAACCGGCATCATAACTATCAACCGTCCCAAACAACTCAACGCTTTAAACAAAGAAACCATAGCCGAATTGCACGAAGCTTTTGACCGGTTTAATAAAGATGAAAAAATAAGGACCATCATTGTAACGGGAAGTGGTGAAAAAGCTTTCGTTGCCGGAGCAGACATCAAAGAATTTATGAATTTTGATACGGCACAAGGACGTGAATTAGCTGCCAAAGGGCAAGAATTGTTATTTGATTTTGTCGAAAATCTGGACACACCGGTAATTGCCGCTATCAATGGTTTTGCTTTGGGAGGCGGATTAGAACTGGCTTTGGCTTCTCATATCCGTATCGCATCGGATAACGCTAAAATGGGTCTCCCGGAAGTCTCCTTGGGCGTAATTCCCGGATATGGCGGTACCCAACGATTGGCACAAATAATCGGTAAAGGACGGGCTATGGATATGATTTTAACCGCCACAATGATTGATGCGGAAACGGCTCTTAACTACGGATTGGTCTCCGAGGTCGTACCACAGGCAAAACTGATGGAAGCAGTCATAGATAAAGCTCGTCAATTGCAAAAAAATTCGCCCAAAGCCCAATCTTTTGCCATAAAAGCCGTTAATGCAGCCTACACTAAAACCGGTTTTGAAACGGAAAAAGATTTATTCGGACAAGCTTTTAGCACCGAAGATTTTAAAGAAGGAACGACTGCTTTTGTAGAACGCCGTAAACCCGGATTCTCAGGGAAATAAATTTTATCGGTATTTGGCAAATAGTCTGGCACCGGCAAGCACAGCGATAATGCTCAAAAGATAATTTTGAGGAGCCGGTTTGGGTGGTATTATCAATAAAGCCGTAACAATAAAAATAACGACTATTACCAAGACTGATTGCCATAATATTTTTTTGGTAACCGGACTCATTGTTTTTTAGACAAATTTAAAGCTTTTATCCGTTGTAACAAAGTGGGATGAGAAAAATATGCCGCAGCATACCAAGGATGTGGCGTTAAATTACTCAAACTTTTGCGACTTAATTTTTTCAAGCCTGAAATCAAGTCGGCTGCATTGTGGTATTTTTTGGCAAATGCATCGGCTTGGTATTCAAACTTACGGTATAACCAATTGGTTAACAAACCTGTCAAAAATGAAACCGGTGTAAATAGTAAAATAAACGCTATCAAATTAATATGAAATTTAGCTTTTGGAACGCCTAAGGCTTCTGCTAATAACTGATTATCAATAACTAAGGATAAAAGATACAACATTACACCGGCAGTAAATACCGATAGAAGCAAATTAAATAAAATATGCTTCCGTTTATAATGACCTATCTCGTGTGCCAAAACAGCTGTAATTTCATCAGATGTCAGGTCTTGAATTAAAGTGTCGTATAAAACAACTTTCTTTTTAGGACCGAAACCCGAAAAATATGCATTGGCTTTCGTGCTGCGTTTACTACCGTCAATTACAAAAATCTTGTCAATATTATATGAAGTTTTCTCTGAGAGCAAACGCAACTTTTCCTTTAATTCCCCACACTCCAAAGAAGATAATTTATTAAATAAAGGTACAATCAAAGTCGTATAAAACATATTGATAAAAATCATAAAAACAGTAAAGAAAATCCAGGCGTACAACCAAAAATCTTTACCTGATTGCCGATAAAACCATATAAAAACCCCCAATAATAAGGAGGTAAAAAATAAATTCATCAACAAAGATTTGATTTTGTCCGTAAAAAACAACTTTTTGGTCGATTTATTAAAACCGAATTGTTGTTCAATTACAAATGTTTTATAATATGAAAAAGGCAAATTTAAAAGAGAAATGGAAACTATCAATATATCAATGTACAATACGGATTGCCAAAAAGTAGAATCCGTTATACGGGCCACCTGCTGATCAAGCCAAGCAAATCCATCCAAAAACATAAAAAACAAAACAGCCATAAAAGATACTATGGAAGTCATCAAATCAAACCTGTAATTGACCAACTTATAAGATTGAGATTTCTGATAAGCTTCCGTGTCATAAACATCAGCCAATTCATCGGGCAATTCTTCACTAAAATGTTGTGCATTGAGGTAATCTAAAAATTTCTCTATCAAAAACTCAACAACTATAAAACCTATAAAAAGATAAAAAAGATTTTGAGCTTGCATATGCCAGACTTGACTAAGTAATAAAATTAACAATTTTTTTATTAATATCTAAACAGTTTTTTTCATTTTTTATTGTGGAGTTAAATTAATATTTTTGTCGTTGCGTTTATTTTAATTTTAATTTTGATAAAAATTTCCCAGGGTAAACATGGTGGAACCTGTTGACGAAAGAGATTAAAATAGAATGAATATCGTATAACAATAAATGATGAGATTTGAGAAAGTGAGGGCAAATAAAAATCAGGGTAAAATCGAAAATCGTGACAACAATATGTATTCGAATAGAACAAAATTTTACATATTTAGCAACAAACAAATATACTAGAATTCTTTATCTTCGCACTTGATACACATTTGTATTTTTAGCATCTTCAATGAAATCATATCCAATAATTTAAATAAGCGCCAACAAAAATGAAAACAATATCTTATGAAATACACAAGGGTACCGGAATTTTAAAATTTAACCGCCCCGAAAAATACAATGCATTTAACTATGAACTATTAACAGAACTCGGAGATTTACTTCGCAAGGAACGTTCAAATAACAGATTAAAAGTCCTCATCATAACGGGTGAAGGCAAAGCTTTTTCGTCAGGGGTTGATCTAAAAACTTTAAGTAACTTAAAAAATGTGGAACAGGCTCGCGAGTTTGCTTTACTCCTCGAAAATACCTCCGAATTGATATACAATTTTAACAAACCTACCATTGCTCTTATCAATGGGATTGCACTTGGTGGTGGTTTCGGGTATGCCACGGCAGCGGATATTCGTATTATATCGGAAACAGCAAAAGCGGGGTATCCCGCTGTAAAATTGGGAGCCATCTTACCGGCGACTTGCACCATGTATCTCAAAGCATTGATTGGAGATGGTCGAACAAAAGACCTGTTATTAACCGGTAAAATGATAACCGGTCGAGAAGCTTTGAATATGGGGTTGGTTAATTATGTTATTTCTCCTGACAAACTTCTGAATTTTGCTATCGAATTGGCCGGACAAATTATGGAAGCTCCTGTTTTAGCCTTGGAATATACCAAAAATACGGTCAATTTTACGACAAAACGTGAAATTGAAGCCGCCAAACTATATGCTGCCGACAATTTTGCATTCTTATCTCAAACCGGTGAATGGCAAAAACATATTAAAAAATTTATAAATAAATCATAACTACAATTGAATGCAATAAAAATACCGAGAAATTATGTTAATTTTTTTTTTTAATAAACAAAACAAAAAAAAAAGTTTGTTATTAATGGTAATTTTGTTCTCTACAAAAAAACTCACAATGAAAAAAACGTATTTTATTCTGATTTTAGCCTCACTAAATTTCATTTTTTCAAATAACATGCAAGGACAAGTAGGTATCGGTACCAATACACCCGATGCTTCTGCCGCTTTGGATGTTGTCAGCACGGACAAAGGTATGTTGATACCACGCATCAACTTATCCGATGTAACCACAACCTCACTGGACGGGACAAACCCGGCGGCAACCGGTCTGTTGATTTGGAATACCAACGCATCGGTTACCGGCGGCAACGGAACAGGACTGTATTATTTTGACGGTACACAATGGCAAAAATTAAAATCACCGGGTAATACTTTGGATAAAGCTTATGACCAAGGCGGAGCCGGAGCCGGCAGAACCATTACGGCCGATGACGGAGCCGTAGAAATAACCGGAACAGACGGTTTGTTGGTAAGCGGCACATTCGGTTCCGGACAAGATGCAGTACACAATACCGCTCCGCAAATGTTTTTTAACCCAAAAAAAGCTGCTTTCAGAGCCGGTCAAGTTACCGGAACTCAATGGGATAGCAGCAATTTGGGAGACTATTCATTTGCCACCGGTTATAACACAACGGCCTCCGGAAAATATGCTTTTGCCGCCAATAACGCAACAGAAGCCTCAGGCGAAAATGCCACTGCATTCGGCTACCAAACCAAAGCGATCGGCAACGCTGCTTTTGCAACCGGAAATCAAACAGAGGCCCAAGGGAACAATTCTTTTACTTATGGAAAAGACACCAAAGCAGGAGGTGACAACAGTTTTGCCGGTGGCAGTAATGCCGAAGCGCCTTCCGTTGGAGAAGTAGCATTTGGAAATTTTCCGACCACCTATACGAGACATGCTGCAGATGCTTCAACTTTTGATACCCGTGACCGGGCCTTTGTGGTTGGTATCGGAAGATCTACTACCAATAGAAAAAATGCCCTTGAAGTATGGAAAGACGGTAAAGTCATAATCAATCAGGCTTACACATTACCTACCACAGACGGTAGTCTTAATCAAATACTGACAACAGACGGTAGCGGTAACCTGACATGGACCGACGGAGGAAATGATAATATTGTAGCTAAAACTTTATATGCCGGTAATAGTAATTTCAGTTACACTTATAATCCAGCAGATAATCAGCCAAGAACACTTTTTAAATTTGATACGGCAGTTATACCTGACCTTTATAATGCACAAGGTGATTTAAGAATCAAATTGGTTATTCTTATCAAGTCTATTAATGACGCTGCAAAATTCAAGTTTCGTATAAAAGCTACTGACATATCAGGCGGTAATAGTTTTCCCATTGGATTCAACACCCCACAAACATATACTGCCACAGGAACCGGTGGGGTATGGGAAAGTAATTGGAAAAATTGGGCTGCCGGAACCGACCCCCATAAAATCATCTTACAAATGGAAGTACAAAATGGAGGAAGTATTGAAATAGCTAACGCATACATTTTGCTAAAATCTCAATAAGATGAACTACAAAATTTTACTCATATATATCGGCATATTATTAATCAACCGGCCTGTCACGGCTCAAAATACAGGCATTAACACTACAACACCGGACAATTCCGCTATTTTGGATATTTACAGCAGCGACAAAGGTGTTTTAATCCCCAGGGTATCCCTTTCTAACATAAGTGATACGAGTTTAGACGGCGGTACGACACCGGCGACGACCGGATTGATTATATGGAATACAAACACCCACACTATTGGCGGCAACGGACCCGGTTATTATTTCTTTGATGGAAATACTTGGTTGCCTGCCGGTTCAAATACCTTAGACAGAGCCTATGACGAAGGGGGCAGCGGTGCCGGTAGAATAATCACGGCTGATAATGGTCCTGTTGAAATAAACGGCACCGACGGTTTTTCTGTTACCGGTAATTTTGGAAGTGGCACAAATATCACTTCTACCCCTAATACACCTCAAATGTTTTTTAATCCCGTAAAAGCTTCATTTAGAACCGGATACGTTACCGGCAATCAATGGGACGCCGGCCAATACCGTGATTACAGTTTTGCAGCCGGATATGATTTAACGGTTAAATATGCCAGTAGTTTAGCCGCTAATAGCAATAACACACTGGATACCAGATCACGTTACAGTGCCGGTTTCGGAACGCAAAATCGTGCCATGGAAGCAAGCAACTTTGTAATAGGAACCAATAACAAAACATCAGAAAATAATGCTTTTGCCATGGGAAATATTTCTTATGCAAGAGCCAAAAATTCTTTTGCCGGCGGAATAAATAATTACGCTATAAGCCTTTCGGAAATTATTTTGGGGACCTATGCCACAAGATACAACCGCCACGACCAAAGTGGTGGCAATAGTGACAGTAGAGTAAAATTTTATAACGATGACCGCATTTTTGCCATTGGTAACGGCACTTCCAATACAAACCGGTCTAATGCCCTTGAAATATGGAAAGACGGTAGTGTTAAAATCAACAGTAGTTATACGCTACCCAAAACTGACGGCACAAACGGACAAGTGATGAAAATTACCGCAAACGGTGTCAGGTGGCGAAACAAAGGACCTTCCAAAAATCTCCGCACCATCTTTACCATGTATGCCGATAAAGAATACATTATTAATAATACTTCGAATCCCTCTTCTTATGTAGGCTTTCACTTGGCTTTAACCCCGGCATTATTT
Source organism: Flavobacteriales bacterium (assembly GCA_027024205.1). Lineage (GTDB taxonomy): Bacteria > Bacteroidota > Bacteroidia > Flavobacteriales > Flavobacteriaceae > WGBX01. Next base: position 24,791 of record JALVST010000118.1, read on the forward strand.
GACAATAACGGGGACGGTATCGTTAAAATCAAAGCCGTTATCTTATATTCGTATTTATCAGGTACTCATGATTTAAGATTTAATGCCGAAGACGGGACTACCGATACGGTTATTATTCCCGTTGGCACTTTAACTGATACCGCTTTTGGTTCCACAGGCACCGGTATATTAGCTAACAATTTCAGAGATTGGACTTATACTACCGCCACACCCCCAACCGCTACGCCATTTCACTTTTATTTATACGGAAAAATGGTTAATGCCGGAGATGAAATAAAAATCAAGAACTGTTACATTATTATTAAAGATAATTGATTGACGAAATGAGGTAGGTAGGGAGGAAGTAAAGAAATAATGAGTTGAGAAATTAATGAAGTGTGTCCCGAATATCCCGGACAGAAATCCGCTGTCATTTCGACGGAGTGACGAAGAAGCGACGAGAAATCTGTTCATTTTGAGATTTCTCACTACGTTCGAAATAACAGCCTTACTTATTACTTGATACATGATATTTGATACTAATAACTTTCAACTTTCAACTAATGACACTATCTTTGTCGCATAAACGAATGTATGCAAACCCGGAGATACACTCTTACCGATTGGTTACCGACCACTGCCAAAGAAGTCAAAAAACGCGGTTGGGACGAACTGGATGTAATTTTGTTCAGTGGCGATGCTTATATAGACCACCCTTCGTTCGGACCGGCCGTGGTAGGACGCATTTTTGAGAGTTCCGGTTTACGGGTAGCTATTGTGCCACAACCCAATGTGAGAGATAATTTACAAGATTTTACCAAACTCGGCCGGCCACGACTATTCTTTGCTGTCACCGCCGGCAGTATGGACTCAATGGTCAGCAATTATACCGCCAGTAAAAAACCCCGGGAAAAAGATGCTTATACCCCTGGAGGAGAAACCGGCTTTCGACCCGATTACGCCAGTATCAAATATACGCAAATCTTAAAAAAATTCTTTCCCGGCGTACCGGTATTAATCGGCGGAATTGAAGCCTCATTACGCCGTGTCACCCACTACGATTATTGGAGTGACCGGTTACGCCCTTCCATTTTGGTCGATTCGGGAGCCGATTTGCTTGTTTACGGTATGGGTGAACAACCTTTGCGTGAAATTGTCAAGTTACTCAAACGCGGCGTCCCTTTTTCATCCTTGAAAACCATCAAACAAACGGCATTTTTACAAGATAAAAACACGCCGCTTCCTAAAAATAAACATTGGGATGATATTTGGATAAATTCACACGAAGTTTGTTTACAAGATAAAAAAGCCTTTGCCCGGAATTTTAAGACCTTGGAAGTGGAATCGAACCGGATGCACGGTAAAAACCGTATCTTACAAAAAAACGGTGATAAAATTTTGGTTATCAATCCGGCTTTCCCGGCCATGACGCAATACGAAATAGATACCGCTTTCGACTTGCCGTTTACCCGCATGCCACATCCGAAATACCGTAAACGCGGACCTATTCCGGCTTACGAAATGATCAAACATTCCATCAATATCCACCGTGGTTGTTTCGGCGGTTGTAGTTTTTGTACCATCTCTGCACATCAAGGTAAATTTATTGCCAGCCGAAGTAAAAAATCCATCGTTAAAGAACTGGAACAAATCGTAGAACAGGAAGATTTTAAAGGCTATATCTCCGATATAGGCGGCCCTTCGGCCAATATGTACCGGATGAAAGGTAAAGATTTGAGTATTTGTGAAAAATGTGTTGCTCCTTCGTGTATCCACCCGGTAGTTTGTAGTAACCTTGACACTTCACACCACGAATTATTAGATATTTACAAGACGATTGACAGTCACCCCAAAGTCAAAAAAGCTTTTGTCGGTAGCGGTATCCGTTATGATTTAACAGTGCCGTCATATAACAAAAAAGCCAATCAGAAAGATTTGGAAAAATATTTGGAACAATTGGTTGCCCGGCATACTTCGGGACGGCTCAAAGTCGCCCCGGAGCATACTTCCGGCCGTGTTTTAAAAATGATGCGTAAACCTTCTTTTAAATATTTCCACGAGTTTAAAAAAATCTACGATAAAATTTTACGTAAGCACAATCTGAAACAGCAATTGGTTCCATATTTTATTTCATCTCATCCCGAAAGCGATATGGAAGATATGGCAAACCTGGCTGCTGAAACCAAAACTATGGGATTTCAATTGGAACAAGTGCAAGACTTTACCCCTACACCCATGACGGTATCAACTGTGGCTTATTATTCCGGCTATCATCCTTACACACTAAAACCGGTCAAAACCGTCAAGGACCGTCAAGCCAAACTGGACCAATGGAAATTTTTCTTTTGGTATAAACCCGAAAACCGTAAGTGGATTAAAGATAAATTAATGGCTTTGGGTAGAAAGGATTTGTTACAAATATTATTGGAACCGGATTATTCAAAGAAAATTACAAAAAATCAGAAAAGAAAATCAAAAAAGAAAAAATCCTCTCCCCTGACACCACATCACCGGCGGCGACGTGCGTAATTTTTTTTTCTGCTATAATAATGTCACCCCTTCGGGGTTCAGTGGTTGGTTTTTAATTTTTTTATTAGACACAAGACGTGTGTTGCTAATGGTCAACGGCTTTTCTCTTCTTACAGAGACGAAAAGTTTTTCGTCTCTACGCACTTTCAACATTCAACTTTTAACTATAATAATGTCAAGCCTTTATATGGATGGTTATGGCAGTTTTACGGGATATTATGGCAAAACGTCTCTGCTTGATATTTTGAGAGGAAATAAGTTTCGTCTATACATTCAGATCCACGTATCGTGCGTCTACATTATTTTTTATATACGATTGGTAACAATTCCCCCTTTACCAAACGGTATTTTTCTATCTCGGCATCAGACATTGTTTTTGTTAAATCAACCGGTTCTACTTTAAAACCGGTACTTTTTAATCTGTCAAAATAATCCATACCGTAAACTCTTACATGGTCGTATTGTCCGAAAATACGGGTACGTTCATCCGTATCGGTAATACTGTCATCTTGAAAAGTCTTTTTGCGGTTCATATCCAAAGGCACTTGAAAAATACCGAATCCGCCGGGTTTCATCACCCGGTATAATTCCCCTATGGCTTTGGTATCATCGGGGATA
>JALVST010000119.1 GCA_027024205.1 Flavobacteriales bacterium
AGAATGCTTCTCGACAATATTATGGGTAAAAATATGTTTAAAAACGAGATATTATGGTGTTATGAAAAACCAGGCGGACCAAAAGATAAATTGAAAAACAACCACTCTACTATTTTTTTCTATTCCAAAACCGGTCAATCCATTTTTAATCAGGTATTTGTCCCTCGCAAAGGAGAAACCGAATTGACCAAAAGAACGGGAAGATTTACTACGGACTACGAAGGTAAAATAGCTCCGGACTGGTGGATTGATATCCCTTCATTTGCCACAATGATGACCGCAGGCGAAAGAACCGTCAAAAATTTCGGCGTTAACTTTCCCACCCAACAACCCGAAAAATTACTTAAAAGAATTTTTGAAATTTCAGGCTCAAAAACCGAAAATGAAATAATTATGGATTATTTTCCCGGAAGTGCTACCAGCTTGGCCGTAGCTCAAAAAATGAGAAAAAAATGGATTGGCGTAGAATTGGGTGAACATTTTTGGAATATTATTCTGCCCAGGATGAAAAAAGCCATTGCCTATGACAAATCCGGAATCAGTAAAGATAAAGATATCAAAGAAATATACAATCCCGGAAATGCCGGTGGTTTTTTTAAATATCACATGTTGGAACAATACGAAGATACGCTTGAAAATATCGATTTAAAAAGTCAAAACGATAAACAACAAAAATTACTTTCAGCCCTGCCGGAATATTTTGTCAAATATATGCTCGATTGGGAAACCAAAAACAATCAAACTTTTTTAAACCTCACAGCTATAAAAAATCCGTTTGATTACAAACTGAAAATTACAGAAAATTACCGTCAAAAAACGGAAAAAACCGATGTTATTGAAACCTTTAATTATCTGCTCGGATTAAAAGTAAACCGGTATAAAGTTTTGACGGCAGATAACAAAAAATATGTCTTTGTCCTGGGAGAAAAAGAGGGTAATAGATTAGCCGTCATTTGGCGTGATTTAAATGATCTGGATTTGACCAAAGACAAAGAAATTATTGAAAAAAACATTAAAGATTTTAATCCGGATGAGATATATATCAACGGAGATGCCATCGTTAAAGAATTTAAAGCCATTGAACCCGTATTCAAATCCTTAATCTTTTAAACTGCTCGAGATGGTTATCAAGATAAATTGTGAAAAATTTGATATCCCTGCCGGTATGATAGAAGATTTCTTAACCCGGTTAAGCCGAAATGACCGTTTAAAACGCGGTAAAAATCAGGCAAAGAATATTTTATACAAAATCCGGCACAACATCTCACTTGATAAAACAGAATTAATTTCGCTGACCGAAATATACTTCCTTTACAGTAGAAAACTCAGGGAAGTAATGGTAAAGCAAAAACAATGGTTTGTTATCGGCAGTAAACAAGAAGCCTTGAAATATAAAAGCAAGCTTGAAACATTGGCAAAATCATACGGCGAATACCGTTACAAAAAAGATTACGGTTGGTTAGGTGTGTATGCCGAAAGAAAAGTAAAAAAATTTATGCGGGACGAATTAAAATTATCTTTTAAAGAATGGGAAAATAGTGGTAATAGTAAAAAAAACCAATGGCAAAACAAGGTTGATCAATACGATATAAAAATTTACAACAAAAATATTGATGTTAAATGTGCCACGCAACCGCATTATTTGGAAATAACCCCCAAAGTGACGGTCGAAAACGAAATTCCGAAAGATATTTATTTGGCTACTAAATTTTTTGACGACGGTATATTGTATTTGACAGGCTATATCATACATGACGACTTAACAAAATACCCGAAAAAACGCTTATACGGAGCAGAATATTATGCCGTAAAATTATATGATACGCAATGTTTAAATGATCTGTTAAACAACCTAAATTAAACTCATGAAAGAACTTGAAAAATACCTGATTCTCAATAAATATTTTCTAAGCCTCTTCGGGTTTGAAAATTTCAACCAATTGCGTGAAAAACTAAAAGATACCGATGAAGGTTACAGTGCTTCGGGTAAAAGTTTCTTTGCCGATACATTAATCGGCATCAAACCCGGCTGGGAACCCCTGCTTTTAAAATATGACGAAGCCATAAAAAAATATGTCAACAATCTGAAACAAAACCGTAAACAACCGGATTTTAAACTTAAATATTTTCAATATTTGGCGGTTTTATTTACCGAAATTTTCTTTGACAAATATTTCAACAATAAAGCAGGATTCCTAAACGACATAAACAGGTATTTAAATACGGAAAATCTATTTAACAGATCGGTAAGCAGCCTTTTTACTGAAACAGGATTGAAAAAACTCGCCTATTGGATGGCTACCGGCAGTGGTAAAACCATAATCATGCATATCAATTTTTGGCAAATCCTGAAATACTCCGGAAACATATGGGACAACATCATTCTGATTACGCCCAATGAAGGACTATCCAAGCAACACTATCTTGAAATGACATTGAGCGGAATTCCGTGCGTTTTATACACCGGAAGCAATCATAATTTATCTACAAAAGGTCAAAAAGTGTTGATTATAGACATTCACAAACTGACAAAAGAAAAAAAAGGAAAAGGCGTAAGCGTGGATGTCTCGTATTTTGAAGGTAAAAATTTGGTTTTTATTGACGAAGGCCATAAAGGACAAAGTTCCGAAGAACAAAAATGGAAAAATCTCAGAGAAGAAATCGGCCGGGATGGTTTCTTACTGGAATACTCGGCTACATTCGGACAAGTTATAGGAAACAATAAAGATTTACTCAAAGAGTATGTGCAAGCCATCATCTTCGATTATTCTTACAAATACTTTTATACCGACGGCTATGGTAAAGATTTTTACGTTTACAACATTAATGTTGATAAAAAACTTAATAGAAACCGCTATTCAGACCGGCAACAAGAATTTTTAATAACCTCCGGCTTACTGTCTTTTTACGAACAATCGGCTATTTATGACGAAATCAAAGACAATATAAGCGCATACAATATTGAAAAACCTTTGTGGATTTTTGTCGGCAGTAATGTTTCAGGCAAAGGGTTGAATTCCGATGTAGTTAAAGTCATCGGCTTTTTGGACAAAATTACAAAACACGAAAGTTTCTTAAAAGAAACCGTTAAAATGATTTTGGAAGGAAATTCAGGACTCGTTGATGATAACGGCCATGATGTTTTTAGAGAAAAATTTTCCTATATTAGAAAAAAAGGAATTGATGAAACGATAGAAAATATTTATCAAAAAGTTTTTAATGGCAAAGGCCGCTTGGAACTTTATGAAATTAAAAATGCCGATGGTGAAATAGGACTTAAAACCTCAACGGCTCAAAAATATTTTGCCGTTATCAATGTTGGAGATGTAAACGGATTAAAAAACTTGCTTAAAAAATCAGGAATCGAAATAAAAGAAGAACATCTAAGCTCATCACTTTTTTTTAAAATCAATGAAAGAGACTCTTATATAAATATCTTGATAGGCTCAAAAAAATTTGTAGAAGGTTGGAATTCATGGCGAGTCTCAAATATGGGACTGATCAACATGGGAAAAGGAGAAGGACCGCAAATCATTCAACTTTTCGGACGAGGGGTCAGACTAAAAGGAAAAAACCTCTCCCTCAAAAGAGAAGAAAATCCGGATGACAAATTAAAAATATTACAAACACTTTACATTTCCGGACTGAACGCCGATTATATTATGAAATTCCTCAAAATCATTGAAAAAGAAGAGGTTGATTATAAAGAAATTACCATTCCGGTTAAATTTAACAAACCCGGTAGATGGGAAGAGAAATTATTCACCATAAAGACCAATGACAATTTCGACTTTTTAAACCATCCATTAAAACTTACCCTTGACAAGCATATTTTAAAGAATATTACGATTGACCTGCGACCCAAAATTACCTTGGCACACGGCTTAAATGTTGAAACCACCAATACCGGATCTGCCGAATCCGTAAAAATAACGGATGAATATTTGGAACTTATTGATTGGGATTTTATCTATACCCGGATTATAAACTATAAAATCGAGAAACAATTTTATAACCTGATTTTGAATACGGACATCATAAAAGAAATTATCAAAGACAGAAGTTACAAACTGTATTTTTACGAAAACAACGATATAAGAATTGACCGTAACAACCGGATAAAGATTTCAAGCTTTGAAGGTATTGACAAATTTCACGATATACTATTGATTATTGTCAAAAATTATCTTTCCAAATATTATAGAAAAGAAGAAAAAAGAAAAGCTATGGAATATCTGGAACTCGAACCTTTGACTATCAACAAACATACTGCCATGTATCCTGCGGATAATGAAATTTTACTCAAAATACCGAATCATTTTGAAAAAGAACTCAAAGATATCACCAAACAGATTGAAACATACAAACAAAACCGTAATCAAATCCCGGAAGACTGGAAAAAATGGGATTCATTCATCGTTCATTTTGATAATCATTTATATACACCCTTGATTATAACACACACATATGAAGAGGCAATCAAATCCGTCCCCGTCAAACTCAACAAAGGAGAAACTCGTTTTTTGGAAGATTTAAAAAAATTTTTGGAATACAATAAAACAACACGATTAAATGAATTTGACGAACTGTTTCTTTTGAGAAATTTTTCCCGAAAAGGTATCGGCTTCTTTCTCAACGCCGGTTTCTATCCCGATTTTATTGTATGGCTAAAAAAAGAAAACCGGCAACAGATGATATTCATCGATCCGAAAGGAATCAGAAATACCGGAAATTTTAACGATGATAAAATTCAATTTTGCAATACCGTTATCAAAGAGATTGAAAAGAAATTTAAAAAAACCAATCCTGAGCGTGATATCAAACTGGATGCCTTTATTTTATCGGTAACCCCTTACACTGATATAAAAAATATTTTCGGTAACGGTAACTACAACAAAGAACAATTTGAAAAACATCATATTCTTTTTCAAGAAGATAAAACATACCTTGAAAAAATTTTTGGTAAATCATAAATAACCGCATATATTTGCGACAAATTTAAAGGACAGATTTGACTGCTTGCAACCTTTTAAAAAAATGCTAAAATGTATTTTTACTTGTCGGCTGGTCAATCTTATATTTTTAATGTTAAAAAATTAACCAACAAAACAGATTGTATTATGCCCTATTTATTTACTTCGGAATCTGTATCGGAAGGTCATCCAGACAAAGTATCAGATCAAATATCCGATAATTTATTAGATAATTTTTTGGCTTTTGACCCCGAGTCGAAAGTTGCCATTGAAACATTGGTAACCACCGGTCAGGTGGTAGTAGCAGGTGAAGTCAAAAGCAAAACTTATGTTGACGTTCAAAAGATAACCCGTGATACCATTAAACAAATCGGTTATGATAAAGATGATTATTATTTCAGTTTCAAATCATTAGGTGTTTTATCCGCCATTCATGACCAAAGTGAAGATATCAACCAAGGGGTTGTCCGTGAAACCAAAGAAAAACAAGGGGCCGGTGACCAAGGTATGATGTTCGGTTATGCCACAGATGAGAGTAAAAATTTTATGCCGCTGACCTTGGACATTGCCCATAGATTGGTTTACAAATTGGCAGAAATCCGTAAAGAAGGCTTGGAAATGACTTATTTACGTCCCGATTCCAAAAGTCAGGTAACCATTTTGTATGATGACAACCATAAACCGGTCAAAATAGATACCATTGTCATTTCTACCCAACACGACCCCTTTGACGATGATGACAATAAAATGCTCGATAAAATCAAAGATGACGTTCAAAACATCTTAATTCCGAAACTTTTATGCGAAAATCCTGAATTTGAATCTTTGTTTTATGATTATAAACTATTGGTCAACCCGACCGGTAAATTTGTTATCGGCGGTCCACACGGTGATACGGGCTTGACCGGTCGTAAAATCATTGTTGATACTTACGGAGGACGCGGGGCACACGGTGGCGGCGCATTTTCAGGCAAGGATCCCAGTAAAGTCGATAGAAGTGGCGCCTATATGGCAAGGTATATTGCAAAAAATCTGGTCGCTGCCGGTATAGCCGGAGAAATCTTAATACAAGTTTCCTATGCTATCGGGGTAGCCGAACCGGTCAGTATTTTTGTCAATACATTCGGCACGGCCAAAAACGGCTTGAAAGATGAAGAGATTGCCGGTAAAATCAAAACTCTTTTTGATTTGACGCCGGCAGGTATAGAAAAAGCTTTAAAATTAAGAGCACCTATTTACAGTGAAACCGCTGCTTACGGACACTTTGGCCGCACACCGGTTACCAAAACCAAACAATTTGAACGCTATGATTATACGGAAGGACGCGTTATAACATTAAAAAAAGAAGTCGAACTTTTTACTTGGGAAAAATTGGATATGGTTGAGGCGGTTAAAGAAGTTTTCGGATTGTAAAGTTTACGATAAATTTTTATTTTAGCAGATAAATTTTAACTTTCAACAACTCAATTACCATAACCTTAACATAATTTTTTATGCCGGAACTATTAACCATAAAAGAAGCCAGTAAGTGGGCAACAAATTACCTGAAAAAAAAGGTAACACCTTCAAATATTTCTTATTTAATTCAATATGGATTGGTTCCTAAAATTGGTAATAATGGTAATATTCAAATAGATAAAACGGATTTATTGAATTACTACAAGAAGCATAATCAATCAAAAGAAGAACGTTGGAAAAATAAATTAGGTGAAGATTTAAATTGGACTTTATCATTTGCAGAATATAAAGAATCCGAAACAACTAAACATGTTCACAGATTACATCCGTATAAAGGAAAGTTTATTCCACAATTGGTTGAGTATTTTTTGGACACACATACGGACAAATTTAAAAAAGAAGTTTTTTTTAACAAAGGAGATATTGTTCTTGACCCTTTTTGTGGTTCCGGAACAACTTTAGTGCAAGCAAATGAATTAGGGATTCATGCTATTGGTATAGATGTTTCCGCTTTTAATGCGCTTATTAGTAATTCTAAAATAGGTAAATACAATATAAAATTAATTGAAGAAACTGCAAAAAACATATCTTTAAAGTTAAAAAATTTTTTAAAGAACAGGAACAACACAAAATTTGAAGCAGAACTGTCAGAAGAATTAAAAATTTTTAATGCTAAAAATTTTCCTGCACCTGAATTTAAATACAAGGTAAGACAAAAAGAAATTAACGAAAAAGTTTATGGGAAAGAGAAAGCCGAAGAGTTCTTGCCAATTTATCAAAAACTCGTAGAGAAATATAATATTGAACTTAAACAAGAAAAATCAGATACATTTTTAGATAAATGGTTCCTAAAAGTTGTAAGGGACGAAATTGATTTTGTATTTGAAGAAATAAAAAAAATAAAAGATATACCAACAAAACGTATATTAAGTATTGTATTAAGTAGAACCGTTCGTTCGTGTAGAGCAACAACACATTCCGACTTGGGAACATTAATTGAACCACAAACAACAACTTATTACTGTAAAAAACACGGAAAAATTTGCAAACCACTCTTTTCAATTGAAAGTTGGTGGAATCGATATACGAAAGATACTATTAAAAGATTAGCACAATTCGATAAATTAAGAACCAATACAAATCAAATATGCTTGACCGGTGATAGTCGAAATATTGATATTGTTTCGGAATTAGAAAAAAAATTACCTGTATTAGCCAATTTAGTTAAAGAAAAAAAAATTTCCGGTATTTTTTCTAGTCCTCCCTATGTCGGTTTAATAGATTACCACGAACAGCATGCTTATTCTTATGATTTATTTGGTTTTGAACGAAAAGATGAATTGGAAATCGGACCGCTATATAAAGGTCAAGGACGTGAAGCAAGAGAAAGTTATGTAAAAGGAGTGGCCGAAGTCCTTCTTAACAGTAAAAAGTATTTAAAAGAAAATTATAATATTTTCTTAGTTGCCAACGACAAATACGGATTATATCCGAAAATCGCTGAAATAGCCGGAATGAAGATTGTAAACCAATATAAAAGGCCGGTTTTAAATAGAGTGGAAAAAGATAGAAATGCCTATTCGGAAATCATTTTTCATTTAAAAGAAAAACAATAATGGCATTAGAAAATAAAACGCAAGAAAAGATTGCAACCGAAGTTATCAAAACACTTGTCAGTAGATTTGAAAATTTTCCTGTTGATGCTTCACAAAACAGAAATGCGCCCTTTCATACTGCCTTTTTGAATGCATTTACAGATAAATTTAAAGATAAAGTTTCGGATATACCCTTTTTTATTTCGCTAAGCAGTTGGATGCACGGGTTAAACACGACGCTCGGACAAACTTTTTTTGAAAATATCGCTCATCATATCAGTAATGGCGAGAAAAGAGAATATACGTCTAAACGCTTAGGAAACCTGAAAATTACTCAAACTCAGAGAAACAGGATTTCTAAAATTATTGCCGACCTTAGCAACGGAACACAAGCGCCTGATTTAGAAAGAGAGAATGAGTTGTTATTTACCGGTGGGGAAGGAAAGTTAATCAATGCTATGGATTTTTCAGCAGATGTTTTTATGCTGGACGATGATTGTGTCTGTGCTATTGAGCTTAAATCAGTCAAGCCTAATTCGGGAGAAATGAAGGGAGAGAAACAGAAAATTTTAGAAGCCAAAGCCGCTTTATACAGAGTATTCCCGGAAAAAGATATTAAGTTTTACATAGGCTTTCCTTTTGACCCGACAGTAGATATCGAAAAAGAAAGCGAAACAAGTTTTAATAAGGATAGATTTTTGGAACAAATCATAAATATGACCAAATTTTTTGATAAAAAAGAAACACTTGTTGCTTCAGAACTTTGGGATTTTTTATCCGGAGAATCTCAAACAATGGAACAAATACTGCAAATTATCAATAACATATCAACTGTTGATTTTATGGATAACTACAAATATTTGCTTAACAATAATAATCGTTTAAAACCGCAATATAAAAAACTTTTAAAAGAATGGTATTTATTCTCTGAATTAGAATTAGTTAATAATGATGAAACAATTCGTCAAAAAATAAACGGAAATAAAAAACTAAAACGTATTTACAATAAGCAAATATTTGAACACAGTAATAGTAAAAAAGGCGTTTACCGTTTTGACAGATATATCGAACTTAAAACTTTACTGTAATCTTTCTTATATTTACAATTTCAAGTTTCAAAAAAAACCAAATGTTCACTAAAAATAAAAAACCGGTTGCTTTATTAACCCTTTTATCAATTCCGGTCATTTTGGTTTTATCGGCAAACTATGCTATCAGTAAAAACGCTGAAAACAAAACATTTTCTGATGCAGATGTAATTCCTAAAAATAAAGTCGGGCTGGTACTTGGCACTTCTAAATATCTCAAAAACGGAGATATTAATTTATATTTTAAATACCGTATAGATGCAACGGTAGAACTTTATAAAAAAGGCAAAATCGATTTTGTATTGGTCAGTGGTGACAACAGCCGTAAAACTTATGATGAACCCAACGATTTTAAAAAAGAATTAATCAAACGAGGTATTCCCGGCAATAAAATTTTTCTGGATTATGCCGGTTTCAGAACATTGGATTCAGTAGTGAGAGCCAAAGAGATTTTCAGACAAACAAGTATAACCATCATTTCACAAAAGTTTCACAATGAACGTGCCATTTTTCTCGCCGAAAAACACGGAATTCACGCTATAGGATTTAATGCAAAAGATGTAAATATTAAACATGGGATTCTTACCAAAATCAGGGAATACTTTGCCAGAACGAAAGCTTTTTTGGATATTATTTTGGGGATAAAACCTAAATTTTTAGGAGAGAAAATTATAATTGAATAAACTGAAAATGAAATTATTACCCTACGAAGACATCATATACGAAACAAAACTTGAACCAGAAGAGGTTTTAAAAAAGATTGATAACATTACTGAATCAGAAACTTTCCACAAAGCTAATAAACCTATCTTATATCAAACAATCTGGTATTTTAAGAATCGTCGTCATAAACCCTATATTGGAAGTATTGATGAAAACAGCTTTAACATTAGAAGAATCATTGATTACAGAAACTCTTTTAATCCCCGTATTTACGGAACCGTTGAAAAGGAATCCGGCAAAACTAAAGTCTATATAAAGATGAGATTGCAG
>JALVST010000120.1 GCA_027024205.1 Flavobacteriales bacterium
GGTTCCTTAATCAATATTTATAGAAATTTTGGAGTGTTATAAAAAATATTTGATGAAAAAATAATTTATGCCGAAAATTAAAAAAATTAAACAAAAAAAGAGGCCGTCTCTATTACTTTTGAGACAGCCTCATTTTTTTAAATGCAATTTTTTATTAGTTGAAAAAATAAATTAAAGAAATATTGAAACCTTTGTTGGTTTGTTTTAAATCATTTGGGTCAAATTCGGGATAATCACTTATACCCGGTATGAGATTAGAAAAACCTATGCTATATTGTGCTTTTAGCATATATTGTTGATATTTATATCCAACTCCCAAATCAACACCATAATCAAGAGCGTTAAAAACCTTGATTATTTCAACATTTTGATCACTCATGTAATCGTCTGATTTTACCGGACCTATAACGGGTTGCAATTTGTCCGTTTGAGTAATTCTTTCACTATCACTTTCAAACTTGGAAGTAGCGTCAAGTTTGGAAGTGCCACTCAACCCGTATGCAAAGTAAGGCCCGGCAGAAAGGTAAATGTTATTTATGTTGAAGTAAAAATGTAACGGTAATTGCAAATAATTATAAGTATATTTCCAATAACCGTCAATTTGACTATCATCACCATTCTCTTTTGCTAATGCTTGCAAGTCTATTTGATACCCTTTTTGGGTAAAAAATAAACCGCTTTGAATGCCCATTTGATCATTAAACGAATAGTCCGCTAAAACGCCTAAATTAAAACCGAATTTTAATTTGGTTTTCATATTCCAATCATCTTGATATTCTTTACTGTATGATTGTGTAATGTCAGTTCCGTTTAAACCGGTTTGCACTCCCCATTTTATTTGACCGTTCATATGAAAGGTCAAAAATGAAATGAGAATAATTTTGAATAATTGCGTTAGATTTTTCATAGTAAAAAAGTTTGACACCTTTAAAAAAGTCAATTTTTTTTAAAAAAAAACTGACAAATATCTTATAATTCAAATATTTTAAAACTTTGATGAATATTTTGTACCAGTTTTTTGGTACGTTCGGCATGAGTATCGGTAATAAAAATTTGTCCGAAAGCTTTTTTGTTGACCATTTTAATTATTTGTGTTACCCTGTTTTCATCAAGTTTATCAAAAACATCATCAAATAGAAGTATGGGTATTTGTTGGGATTTTTGTTTTAAAAATTCAAATTCGGCCAGACGTAACGCAATCAAAAAAGATTTTTGCTGCCCTTGACTGCCGAATTTTTTTATAGGCTTACCATTGATTTCAAACAAAAAATCATCACGGTGAATGCCTTTGGAGGTATGTTGCAGTATCCGGTCTTTTTGGATATTTTCTGCTAATAAATTATTGAGCGGTTTATGAGACAGTTCCGTATCGTAAATGATGTTAACTTGCTCTTTATTTTGGGATAAAACGGCGTATTTTTCTTTGAGTAAAACGGCAAAATCTTTGATAAACTCTTGTCTTTTATGATAAATAAGTGTCCCGTATTGATGCAATTGTTCATTATATATTTGCAGAGTTTGGTTGTCAAAATGATGATTGGCGACAAAATATTTCAATAAACGGTTGCGTTGTACCAAAACTTTTTGATAACCGATAAGTGCCGACAAATAACCAGCATTGGCTTGGGAAATAATTTTGTCAATAAACCGCCGGCGGGTTTCCCCGCGTTCGGAAATCAAATCCCGGTCATATGGTGAAATCATGACCAACGGAATTAATCCGATGTGGTCGGCAAGCCGTTCATAAGCTTTATTATTTCGTTTGATAATTTTCTTTTTATCGAGTTGATAACTGATATGGATGACCTCTTGTTTTCCGTTGATGTCAAAAGTCCCTTTGATACTGAAACCCGTTTCGCCGAATGTTATAATTTGCCTGATATTATTGTTAAAATATGATTTTCCTAAAGCCAAAAAGTAAATCGCATCGAGAATATTGGTTTTTCCTACGCCGTTATCACCGACAAAACAATTGATTTTGTGGTCAAAATCAAAAGTCTTTTCGTCAATATTTTTAAAATGATACAATTTAAGTTCTTGGAGGTACATGGAATTGAAATATATTATTAATCTTTGTAAAAATCAATGACAATTTTATGCAGGCATAAAATTGTTTTTATACTGTGTTGTGTGCCGTATTTGTTGTCATTTTATGTATTTTTCAAATGGTTTAACAAATTTTTCAATCATATTTTCAGCCCTTTTCTTTGCTTGTTCAACAAAATGTTTTAAGTATTCTCTTGCCCATTTTTCTCTGTTGCCTGTAAAATTTTGGTCTAAATCTGAAACGCGAAATTGAATTTGCATTGCTGCTGCCCAATTAATATATAAATCGGATGGAATAGCTTTAAATAATCTTTTTGCGATGGGCATTTACGCAAATCAATTTATCGTCTTTTAATTCCCAATCTATTTCAATGTAGTTAATATCAAAAGTATCAAATTCATTATTATCAATCATTTTAGCACAAGTTTGTGCTAATTTATAAGCAGAAATAATGTTGGGCGGTTGAGCGGATTTTGAAATGTTCCTTGTTTTTATGTCAATTATTTCATAAAAACCATTGTCAACAACCAAAATATCAGCCGTGTCGTTTTGTTTCTCTTCAAAAGGATTATCAATACTCAATTTATCAGTAGCCGTTTTGCCACGGCTTAACAAAAACAATAATGTAGGTAAATCAAATAAGGCATTTCTTGCTTCAACTCCAATTGCATCAGGATTTTTTGTAAACAGAAAATTAAGATACTCGAATTGTCTGAATACTTTACCGGGATACCATTTTTTTAATATTTCGTTTACGTGTTTATCAAATGGCTCTCCGGCAGCGTGTCCTGATAACGTGCCTGACACTGGTTTAGGAATACTTGTCCCAATTAATTCTTGCAATAGTTTATTATAGTCTACAATCATTTTTATTCTAAAAGTTTATCAAAAAAGGAATTAATATTTTTTAATGTTTCTTCTGATTTTTCTTCAATATATTTTTTTGTCAATTTCACTATATTGTTATGAATTGCTACTTCATTTTTATTATCCCAATCAATTTTTCTGAAAGGAATACTTGCAATAGGTCTTTCAGAAAACTCTACGATATTTCCTTTTACTATTCCGTTATGGACCAACCATTGAAATACTCTATAATTATTCAAAAAAGCTAAAATGTAAAAGATACTTTCTTTGGTTTCGTCTTTTTTGAATATTGCCGTTACGTCTTGTGTTGGAAAAAGTGTCGTTCCTGCATAAGAAAATCTAAAATAATCCTTGTTTGATATTCGTTCTTTGCAAGGAACAAAAATTCGTTCTTTATTACTATTAAAAAGATTAAAATTTCTCAAAAAAACCCATTTCCAATATGGGATTTGTTTATTGTATTGGTATCTTTTTTCCAATTTTGATTTATATACGGCTAATTTGTTGAAATAGTTTGGGTATTCTTTTTTGATTATTTCTTCGTCGTCAATATCATTTAGAAAAATATAATTTGTAATATTTTCGTAATAAAAAGGTTTCAAGTCTTTGGCTTTTACAACTTTTAATTGTTTTAATTTTTCATTTTCATTTAGTAATTCTCCGTTTAATTGAAACGCTTTATCCAATCCGCTAACAAGTCCATTTCCTATATCGCAAACGTCTCCAATGGTAACATATTTTTTTTCTGACGAAAATAAAGTGTATTCTTCAACGGCATTTACTTTACATTTATTTTCAAAAAGTTTCATCTCTTCTTTAATATCATTTGACGTCAAAAGCCAATTTTCATTTTCTTTAAATTGCGAAATTTCTATATGTTTGGCAAATTCTATATTTTCCTTTTTTTGAAGTTTTTTTAAAATAGTTGAGGTAAGTTTTTTATTAGCATAATATTTAGTAAGATTGATAAATGGTTTTTTGTGTTTTGATTTTATATATTTAAAAATAATAATGGAAACTGTTACATTATCAAATATAGGGGTTTCGTTAAAATGATATATTTCTTCAAAATAGCCATTTTGCAACATAAAATTTCTTAAAGTCCTTGAATGTGTCGTATTTAACCAATATTCCGGTGTAATAAAAATAAGTTGCCCGTTTTCTTTCAGATGTTTAATTGATTTTAAGATAAAAATGTATGAATAATCGCAAAGACTATTAAAATATTTATTCCATAAATGATTGGTTGACAATTCTTTTTTTAGTTCCGGTTCTAAATTTTTCCAACGAATATATGGGGGATTGCCAATTATTAAATCGAATTTATCTTTAATATCAGAACTGACAAAACTTTCATTTTTAACAATATCGTTATGTCTTTCGGCTATTAAATTTTTGTCCAACTCAAAAGCAGATAAATTTTTATATCCTTTTTCTAAAAATAAGTCTAAAAATATGCCTTTTCCACTGGAAGGTTCTAAAATTTTGGAATTTTGCTCAATATCTGCAAGATTAATCATAAAATCTGCGATAATTTCAGGGGTAAAATATTGTCCATATTTATTTTTTGATGGTTCTTCAACTATCAAAATATCGTTTTTTTGCTTAATTTCATATTTAATTTCATTCATATTACAAAGGTATGAACTTTTTTATAGGTAACAGATTACGATTTTTATATGGCACACAACGGCTACTTGTATGGTTAGTGGCGGATTTTATAGCTCTTAATTTTCATATTAGCACTATTTTTGATTAGATGCAATGTGTTGAATTTCAGCGATTAGCCGCCATTAACTATACAATAAATATAAGTGTAATATCAATAATGCAAATATAACACCTTTGAGGCGAACTATCTAAATCCCGGCTTTCCACTTTCGGAAAAACAGATTTATGTACAGGTTTACAGAAAAACATGTATAAAATTTCTTTATATTGATATAAAACTTAATCATAAATTTTTATAGTTTAAAAAGAGCAACCGGCTTAATTTTGTCCATATAAATCATAAAAACAATAAAAAAATGAAAACAATTAACAAAATAGGTCTCGATGTGAATCAAAGTAAAGAATTAGCCGGTAAACTCAATGAATTATTGGCTAATTATTCCGTTTTTTATCAAAATGTTCGGGGTTATCACTGGAATATCAAAGGGGACAAATTCTTTGAATTACACGCTAAATTTGAAGAACTTTACAATGATTTGTTCGTTAAGATTGATGAAATTGCCGAACGTATTTTAACTTTGGGAGAAACCCCTTCTTATCGTTTCACGGATTATCTTCAAGTGGCAAGTATCAAAGAGAGCCGCCGGACGGAAGATGGTATCAATGATGTTAAAGAAATATTGGAAGCTTTTGAATTTCTTATTTCCGCACAACGAGAAATCCTGGATTTGTCCGGTGCACTAAATGATGAAGGAACCAATGCCTTAATGAGTGATTATATCCGCGAACAGGAAAAACTTATCTGGATGTATTCTGCATTTCTGGGATAATTTTTTTTTGTTGTAAACGAGCAATTTTGACACAAAAACGGCAAGTTTGTCGTTATAAAACATAAGGAATAATTTTTGTTGTGTTTTAAAAGGAATATTAATATACAAACCTCTTTAAAATGAAAACCATACCGCAACAAATTGTGTCTGAAAAATTTTACCGCAAGTTACCAAGCGGTAAAATCAAATGTATGTTGTGCCGGCATTTTTGCGAACTCAAAGAGGGACAAGCCGGTGTTTGCGGGGTTAATAAAAATGAAAACGGCCACTTGGTCAATTTGGTATATGGCAGAGTAGCCGCCCTCAATATCGACCCGGTAGAAAAAAAACCGTTATACCATTTTTTACCCGGTTCGACTGCTTTATCGTTAGGCACAATCGGTTGTAATATGCAATGTTCTTTTTGTCAAAACTGGCAGATTTCACAAGAAAAAACAATTTATCAAAAAGACTTTGTAAGCCCGGAACAGATTGTTCATTTGGCTCTCAAATACCGCTCTAAAACCATTGCATACACTTATAATGAGCCGGCTATTTTTTATCCGTATGCCCGTGATATAGCATTGGAAGCTAAAAAATACGGTTTGAAAAACATTTTTGTTACCAAT
Organism: Flavobacteriales bacterium; assembly: GCA_027024205.1. GTDB lineage: Bacteria > Bacteroidota > Bacteroidia > Flavobacteriales > Flavobacteriaceae > WGBX01. The sequence continues at coordinate 6,024 of JALVST010000120.1, forward strand.
GGTATTGAAAGTGCCGAAGTTGTTAAAGACATGACCGGTGTTATTGATGCGGCCAATGTAGATTTTAAGGCTTACGATGAAAAATATTACCGTCGTGAACTCAAAGCGCCGTTTAGTGTACGCGAAACTTTACAGTTGATGAAACAGGCAGGCTTGTGGGTAGAAGTTACTACTTTGATTATTCCCGGCATAAACGATACCCCGGAACATCTTGAAAAAATTGCCGGTTTTATCGCTCAGAAACTGGGAACGGGAACGCCTTGGCATTTGAGTGCTTTTCATCCCGATTATAAAATGCTCGACCGGTCAGCAACGCCTCTCACAACTTTGGAGCAAGCTTACGATATAGGCCGTAAAGCCGGTTTGGAGTTTATTTATATCGGTAATGTCGGATTGCGAAAAAATATCACGTATTGTCCCCGATGTCATAAACCTTTAATCGAACGAAGAGGGTATCAAATATTAACTAACAATATTACGGACGGTAAATGTCCTTATTGTCAAACTAAAATTCCCGGAATATGGAACTAATAAGACCAGCAGGAAATAGTGGTAAATTTTATCCGGACGACCCGGAAGCCATCAAACAAATGATTATTCATTGGAATAATTTGTTGAAAAAAAATCTTGAAGACCAAAAACTATTGAAACTCAACCCCGAAGCTATTGTTGCGCCGCATGCCGGTTATGTTTACAGTGGCTTTACGGCCAATTACGGACATCGAATTTTGGGGAACCTTCATCCGAAACGCATCATCGTAGCAGGACCATCGCACCATGTTTATATACGTGGAATCAGTGCTGGCTATTTCGATGCTTATGAAACACCTTTCGGTTTAGTGCAAGGCGACAAAGCATACTTGAAAGAATTGAACCGGTACTTTAATTTTACTTTTGAAGAAACCGCACATTATTTGGAACATAGCACAGAAACACAATTCCCGTTTATCAAATATTATAATCCGGAAGCTAAACTTGTCGAATTGATTTATGGTAATGCCGATTATCTCGAATTGGCTGATATTTTCGAATATATTTTGCGTGATAAAGATAATGCTATTGTCGTATCTACGGATTTGAGTCATTTTCATCGTCAAAATTTGGCCAATGAAATCGATAGCAATTGCTTGGTAGCTTTTGAATATAAAAATTTGGAAATCGGTTTGGATAAATGTGAAGCTTGTGGAAAAACCGGTTTGAATGCCTTGATTAAAACCGCTACCGATTTATATATGACTACCAAAGTTTTGGATTACCGTACCAGTGGTGACATCACAGGTGATACCGCAAGGGTGGTCGGATATATGAGTGGCGTTGCTTATTTTGAAAAAAAATAATATCTTTGCCTTATACTTAATAAAAATGAAAAAACGTCAAGCATATTCATGTTTCTTTTTTTACTTTTTCTTTAAAAGAAAAGAAGGGACTTTATATGCTTGAATGTAATATTTTCAACAGTACAAAAGTCCCGGAATTTCCGGGATTTTTTTTTTAGACCTGTCAGGTCAAGAAAAGAAAAATAAAATGCAAAGATATGGACATAGGCATTCAGGGTACCATCGGTTCATTTCATTACGAAGTAGCTAAAAACATCTTCGGTGAAGACAACAATTTTGTGGAATGTATGGATTTTAATGACATTCCTGTGTTACTTAAACAAGGCAAAATCGATAAAGGCATTATGGCGGTTGAAAACACAATTGCGGGTGCTATTTTACCCAATTACAGTTTGATTGACGAATATGATTTGCATATAGCCGGCGAATATTATTTATCTATACATCATCATTTGATGGCATTACCCGGACAGACCCTTGCCGGTATCAAGGAAGTTTGGAGTCATCCTATGGCACTGTTACAATGCCGGAAATATTTACGAACGCAACCGCATATCAAATTGGTAGAAGAAAAAGATACTGCCGAAATGGCGAAAATTATCCAACAAAAACAACTCAAAGGGATTGCCGCTATCGCCGGTTATGAAGCGGCTAAATTGTATGGTTTGGATATTTTGGCCGAAAGTATTCAAACCAACAAAATCAATGCGACCCGTTTTGTCGTGTTAGACTTGAAAAACGGTGATGCCGTCCGGGAATTTGATAAAGTTTCCATTCGATTCAAACTTTCGCATAAGCCTGGAAGTTTGGTTGATATTTTACAAATTTTTAAGGATTACAAATTGAATATGAGTAAGATACAGAGTGTCCCTATTATTGATAAACCTTGGGAATATGCTTTTTTTGTCGATTTGCTTATTGACAATCATACCGGTTACGAAGCAGCCATGTATCAGGTTGCCCGTCAAGTTATAGAATTAAAAATTTTAGGAGAATATCCGTCAATGAACCGGTAATCATGCAAGCAAGTCGCCTCGAATACATACAAGAATATTATTTTTCGACTAAGCTCAAAGAAATTGCCTGCTTACGGGACGAAGGTAAATCGGTTATCAATTTGGGTATCGGCAGTCCCGATTTACCGCCACCGGAAGCTGTCCGGCGAACTTTGGCAGAAACGGCTTTACATCCGGAGACGCATCAATACCAAAGTTATCGTGGTATTCCCGAATTACGTCAAGCCATTGCAAAATATTACCGCCGGTATTTCGATGTTATTTTGTCAGCCGCAGAGGAGATATTGCCTTTGATAGGCTCTAAGGAAGGCATTATGCATATCAGTATGGCATTTCTCAATCCGGGAGATGAAGTGCTTATACCCGATCCGGGATATATGACGTATTGTGCCGCTACTTTGCTAGCAGGTGCCAAACCACTATATTACACATTAGATGAAAATAACGATTATTTACCTGATTTGGACGCTTTGGCACAAAAGGATTTAAGTAAAGTAAAACTCATGTGGCTCAATTATCCGCATATGCCTACCGGTGCTGTGGCCGGTAAGGATTTTTATATGCGTTTGGTTGATTTTGCACATAAACACAGGATAATGCTGGTCAATGATAACCCGTATAGTATGATTTTGAATCCGGAGCCGTTGAGCATATTGTCCATTCCGGATGCCAAAGAAACGGCATTGGAATTGAATTCATTGAGCAAATCACACAATATGGCCGGTTGGCGGGTCGGCATGTTGGTTGGTAAAAAAGATTTTATAGATACCGTGATGAAATTTAAAAGTCAAATGGATAGCGGGATGTTTCTCGGTATTCAAAAAGCTGCTGTAACGGCTTTGGACAGTCCGCCGGAATGGTTTGAAAGACTTAATAAAATTTATAGTAAACGAAAAGAAATCGTTTTAAAAATTTGTAAAACGCTTAATCTGACAGTCCGTCCCGGACAAAGCGGTTTGTTTGTGTGGGCTAAACTCCCCGGAGGACAAAACAGTCGTGATTTTACAAACCGGCTTCTCAAAGAAAAATTTGTTTTCATGGCGCCCGGATTTATTTTCGGAAGTAATTCGGATAACTTTGTCCGTATTTCTTTGACCAATGATGAAAAAATTTTGACAGAAACTCTAAACAGAATAATAAAAAAATGATGGGGGACCATATAATAAAAACCGGTATTATCGGATTGGGACTGATGGGTGGTTCCATGGGGTTAGCTTTACAAAAAGATAAAAATTTCCGGATATACGGACAAGACAAGTTTCATTTATAAAAAGCCTTGGAGCTGGGTTTGGCACATTATCCTCTTACGGATGATCTTATTTCAGCCATGGATATAGTTATCATAGCTATACCGGTCGATAATATCCAGTCAATTGCTTTGAAAGTTTTAGATTTAATCAAACCGGACGCATTGGTATTTGATACCGGTTCTACCAAACATATAATTGCCCGGGCTATAGCCAAACATCCCAAACGCGGTAATTTTCTGTTAGCGCATCCCATTGCCAGAACGGAATATTCGGCCCCCGGAGCCGCCTTTCTCGGCTTATTCAATGGTAAAATGAATATGATTTGCGATACGGACCAAACCCGGCCTGAAATCTTAAATAAAGCCTTCCGTATTTTTAAAAAATTAGGTTTGCAAACCCTCGAAATGAATAGCAAATCGCTTACGTTTCACATTTATCTCACATCAGTTCGTTTATGTTGGGCAAAACGGTTTTGGATTTGGAAAAAGACGAAAAAAATATTTTTACCATGGCCGGTTCCGGTTTTGCTTCAACTGTCAGATTGGCCAAAAGTTTTCCTGATACGTGGCCCTCATTTTTATAGAAAATAAAGGCCCGATTTTGCAAGCTTTGGATGAATATATCGACAATTTACAAATGTTTAAAGCATTATTATACCGTGAAGACAAGGTGACTATGAAAGAAATTTTGAAAAAAATCAATTATATCGGAAAAATTCTATCAAGTTGATATAAAAATAATCAAGGTTCATCATCTTTCCTTTTCATTTTTTATTATTAAAATAAAATATTGATTTGCAAGCTGTTAGTAAATTAATAAAACTTTTCGTTTTTAATTTTTGCAGGCACAATCTTAACAAATTTAAAAAAAATTAATTAAAAAAGTAAAAATTATAAAATTTATTTATTCAACATTCATTTTTTAATCAAAAAAACATGTAACTTTGGTTACTTTAATTTTAAAATTCATATTATGAAAAAGTTACTTTTATTTGCCATGATGGTTTTTTACCATTTTGGTTTTTCCCAAGTATCAATCAATGATACCGGGGCGGTTCCTAATGCACATGCCATGTTGGATGTAGATGTTTCAACCAATGACAAAGGCGTATTGATTCCACGTTTAACTACAGCACAGCGTACCGCCATAGTGTCACTTTCCGCATCGGAAGCGGGATTGACGGTTTATGATGAAACGACCAAAAGTTTCTGGTATTGGGATGGCACTCAATGGGCAGAAATCAATTCGTCCACTAATAATGATGCCTGGAAAACCGGTGGGAATGCCGGAACGGTATCGGGGACTAATTTTATAGGAACTACCGATGCGCAGGATTTTGACATTCGTGCCAATAATATTTTGCATGCGCGTATTACACAAAAAGGACAAATTGAAATTTTTAATACGGGAGAATCTGTCTTTATTGGTTTAGGTGCTGGACAAAATGACGATTTAAGTTCTAACAGAAACGTTTTTGTTGGTTTTAAAGCAGGTGAAAATACTATTACCGGTGATAGTAATGTTGCTGTAGGATTTATGGCACTGATTAAAAATACCACGGGAAAACGTAATACCGCTATAGGCATTAGTGCACTGCACGATAATGATACAGGAAATTTCAATACCGCAACAGGAAGTGCTTCACTTTTTAGTAATAGTTCGGGTAATTATAATGCCGCTTTTGGAAATGACGCACTTTTTAATAACACGGCCAGCCATAACACAGCTATCGGGTATTCCACGCTTTCGACCAATACAACAGGTGCAAACAATACTGCCGTCGGTTCACAAGCTTTGAGAAAAAATGAAACAGGTAGTAGGAATACCGCAGTAGGAAACGGCGCTATGTTTTCTAATGTTACGGGGGCTGATAATGCGGCTTTAGGTGGTGGAGCCCTTCACGAAAATCAAGGCGGTACTTTTAATACGGCTGTTGGTGTAATTTCTCTTTATAAAAATATCGGAGGCAAAAATAATTCCGCTTTCGGCTATGGAGCCCTTCACGAAAATCAAAGCGGAAATTTTAATACGGCATTGGGGACTAATGCGCTTTATAATAATACAGGCAGTTACAATACCGCAGCAGGTGTGAGTGCTCTTTATCATAATGTTTCCGGAGAAAATAATACGGCAACAGGATATAGTGCTCTTAATCAAAATATAGATGGAAAGTCTAACACTGCAATAGGTGTTAGTGCTCTTAATCAAAATACTAGTGGAGATTATAACACGGCAATTGGACACGGGGCCCTTCATAGTAATACCGCCAATTATAATACCGCTTTAGGTTATACGGCACTGTATCAAAATACAACAGGAACAAATAATACTTCTTCCGGACTGCATTCACTTTATAACAATTCTGCTGGAAGTGATAATACTGCTTATGGTTTTCAAGCTTTATATAATAATATGAGAGGGAATAAGAATACTGCTGTAGGGTCACACACTTTTTTTAACGGGACGAGTTTCACTAATTCAACTGCACTGGGTTATGATGTAACTATAACTGCCGATAATCAAGTGCGTATTGGAAATAGTGTTGTAAACGATATCGGAGGCTATGCTAACTGGACTAATCTGTCGGATGCACGCTTTAAAACGGATATTCAAGAAAATGTACCGGGCTTGGATTTTGTCTTGAAGCTTCGTCCGGTAACATACCACTTGGATATGGATGCCATTGCCAAATTTAACAAAACACCTGACAGTTTGCGTTTAATAGATGCCGAGCGACAAAAAGCAGCTATCTTACAAAGCGGTTTTTTGGCACAAGAAGTGGAACAAGCTGCTGCTTCTTTGGGATTAGATTTTTCGGGTGTGAAAAAACCTAAAAATGAAAATGATTATTACGGCTTACGATATGCCGAATTTGTAGTACCACTGGTCAAAGCTATGCAAGAACAACAAAAAATTATAGAGGAACAAAAACAAGAGATAAAAGCGATGCAACAACAAAATCAAGCAATTTTAAAACGATTGGAAGCTTTGGAAAATAAATGATATTGAATTGTAGTGGTCTTTTAAAATAACATTGTTATTTTTATAAAAACTCTTCATATTAGGTCCCGTATATGCCGGGAATCATTAGGTGAAGAGTTTTTTACCTGATTGATACATCAAATCCGCTAAATTTTTTCCAATTGTTTCAAAATCTTTCCGGCTCTGTTCTGATATCCCGCCGTTTGCAAGTTCATATTTTCCAATAAAATATATTTGAGTTCTGTCAGGACCCATTTTCCGGTTGCGGGCAATTGTCCCAATTCAAAAACAATTTGCATAGCTTGAACCTTGGTGGCCACACGATAATTACCTATGAGCCAATCAAATCCGGCGGTAATCATTGTTTGGATTTGTGTGTCTGATAAATGAAAGTTTTCAGGTTTATTGTAGGATATAAAATTTTGAACAATTAAATGAGTGATTTTGGCAACCGGACGTACAGCCGAATCTTTTGATATCAGTGGTAAAGATTTTATAAAGAAATTCAAATAAGAAGAAAATAGGTTAAAATCTTTGAAAGCAACAAATTCCAAAATCCATGCAGCTTTATGGTGATAAGAATATGCCGGGTTGAAAGTTAGATGCAATAGTTCGTCTATTTCTTCAGGATGGGTTAAGAAATAGTTAGTCGCTTGTTGTCTGTATGCCCGGTTGGCACTGGGTATTTGTTCTATGATATTTTTGGCAGGCATGTTTATTTTTTATGAAATAACCCCGATTTTACAGCAGCATCGGTAAATACTTCAAAAGGTGTCTGATGCTCTATATTGTATTCAAATATCCGGTAGCGTTGTTGCCATTCTTGTAGCAGTCGTTTGGTTATTTCCGGTTGTACAACCGTGTCATGTTTTCCCAAACTAATCGTGTGTTCTGTATCGGTGACCGAATAGCGTTTATCTGGATGTACTATAAGACTCATAATCAATGCCGGATTGAGCAAAAGTGTCGGAATGCGGTAATAGTTACCCAGATGAAAACCCAAAAAACCGCCCATACTACTTCCTACAATGACATCAGGCCGGAATTTTTTTATCAGTTTTTCAAGTATTTGATATGTTTTCGGGATATTTTGATATGACAACAACGGATTGACCACTTTTCCAAACTGTTGCAACCACTCGGTACGTTGATTCAGATTGGTACTGTTTAAGCCGTGTAAATACAAGGTAGTCATAGGCTTAAATGTTTCATTATTTTTCCGGTTGCCCCGGCGTTTTGTAAAGCATACTCTTTGGTAATCAAGCCTTTTTGTGAGCGGAGTGCGGGATTTTGTATTAGTTTGTCCAAAACATTTTTTAGTTCCCTGTAATTATGTATGGTGACCAATCCGCCTAAAATTTTCAAATCCACAGCCTCTTTAAATTTTTCAATATGTGGTCCGGTAATGATGGGAACCCCGAAAACGGCCGGTTCTTGGATATTGTGAATGCTTTTGCCAAAACCGTTACCGACATAAACAATATCAGCCCCGGCATATATTTTATTGAGCAAACCTATGGTATTTAAAATAAGAACTTTATAATCCGCTAAATTCGTGCCGGTCTGTAAGTCCATGTAGCGGACAGAAGGAACTTGCAATTTTTTTTCAATGCCGGTAATGTGGTCATCATCAATTTCATGAGGAGCTATAATTGTCTTGAAATCATATGGACTTTCGTTGATATAATGGGTTAATAAATCTTCATCCTCAGGCCAAGTACTGCCGGCTATCAGTAAGATTTTATTTTGTTTAAAATCTTTTAAAAAATCAAAATCCGACGCTGTCCGGGCAATTTGATAAACACGATCGAAGCGGGTATCGCCTGTTACCTTAACATTTTGAAAACCATGTTTTTGCAAAACTTTTTTGCTTTTTTCATCTTGAACAAAAAATGTGTTGAAAGCTTTTAGTGCGTCTTTTAACCAAGGACTGAATGCCTTGAAAAAAGGATGATTGGCGGTAAATAAACCTGAAATCAGATAAGTATTGATGTGGCGGTTTTTCAATTCGTGCAAAAAGTTGGGCCACAAATCGTATTTAACAAAAAACACGGCAACCGGTTGAACCGCATCAAGAAATCTTTTGACATTGTGTTGTGTATCAATGGGCAGGTAACTGACACAATCCGCCGGGGTTTTATCTTTTTTTACTTCGTAACCCGAAGGCGAAAAAAAAGTTAAAACGATGTGATAATCAGTATATTTTTCTTTTATTTTTTCTATGAGTGGCAAGGCTTGTTCGTATTCGCCCAATGATGATACATGAAACCAGATAGTTTTTTTACCGGGTGGCAAACAGGTTTTGAGTTGCGAGAAAAGTTTTTTTTGCCCGGTTGTAAAATCCCGGACTTTTTTTCCAAAAAAATTTCCGAAAAGCTTCAAAAACTTTTCGGAAATCCATAACAATATATTATATAAAAATTTCAATTTGAGGGAATGTTAACAAGTAAATCTTTTATGCCAATCGCAGCGGCATGACCAACATTGTAACAACTTCGCCTTCTTCCAAACCGTCAACCGGATAAATTAAAGCCGCCCTGCTGGGCAATGACATATTGAAAGAAACTTCGTCCGAATCGAGATTGGAGAGCATTTCTATTAAAAATTTGGAATTGAAACCGATAGACATATCTTCTCCTTGATAATTACACGTCATTCTCTCTTCGGCACGGCTGGAGAAATCCAAATCTTCGGCCGAAACTTTCAATTCGGACCCCACAATATCAAAACGGATTAAATGAGTGGCTTTACTGGCAAAGATATCGACCCGTTTGATAACATCTAGCAGATGTTGCCTGTCAATAATCATCACATTGGGATTTTCTTGGGGAATGACAGCTCTGTAATTGGGATATTTACCGTTGATTAAGCGGGATATTATTTGAATATTGTCAAAAATAAATTTGACATTACGGTCATTATAGGTGAGGTTTATTTCGTCGTCAATACCGGCCAAATGATTTTTTAAAATCTGTAAAGGTTTTTTTGGAACGATAAATTCAATTTCCGAAGGTGCTTTCAAATCAATTCGTTCGTATTTAACCAGTTTATGGGCATCGGTAGCTACAAAATTCAAATTCTCCGGTGAAAATTCGAACAATACACCGGTCATTGCCGGTCGCAAGTCGTCATTGCCGGCTGCAAAAATCGTTTTACTGATTGCGGTAACCAAAACACTTCCGGGCATTGTCAAACTCTCGGCTTCATCCATTTCTACGGCGGAAGGATAATCTTCGGCGTCACTGTATGAAAAACTATATTTTCCGGTTTCACTGATAAGGTTCATGGTACCATCATCTTCAAACATAAAAGTCAAAGGCTGTACCGGTAAAGCTTTGATGGTATCTACCAACATACGTGCAGGCAACAAAAACGCCCCTTCTTCTCCGGATTCAACCGGGATGGTGGCTGTCATCACGGTTTCCAAATCCGATGCCGTAATTTTTAAAGTATTTTTATGTAATTCAAATAAAAAATTGTCTAAAACGGGAACCGTATTATTATTGTTAATGACGTTTTTTAGCGCTTGTAAATTTTTTATTAATTCGTCACTTGATACTAAAAATTGCATAGTCGTATATTTTTGCGTAACAAAAATACGAATTATTTTTCAGTTTGTAGCGGAAACAAATATTTTATGCCGATACTGACATTGCCGGATAGAAAAAAACGCGTTTGAAAATCAAATTGCCAATGCTTGGCAATATCCACATCAAATCCGAATAACAGTTGTATATAATCATAATATTTATTTTTATAAGGTTTGTCGGAATTATGATATACCGGTTCGCCGTTATCATATATATCATAAGTATAAGTGTATTTTAAGGGGATATTCAGATTGAGTCCGAACCGAGGATGCCATTTCTTGTGCTCATTCTCAAACCGGTAATATAAAGGCGCTGAAAAATGCCAAAGTTGGATATTGAGCCGGTAATCGACATTATCAGACATATGTTTGTAACCGGCATTATACAGACCTATTTCTGCTCCGGAATATATATGCCAATCTCTAATAAAAGGAAAATCAAGACGGACATCAAAACCCGGTTGAAAAAGAAATGTCCTGTCTTCATAAAAAGAGAATGAATAAAAATCCGATAGCCCGGTTGATAAAGTCAAAGAGGTATTTTGGGCTTGAAGTTTTAAAAAAAAAGGCATGAGTAAACTGAAAATCAGAAATTTTTTCATAAGTTTTGTTTTAGGAGTTTAATATTCGGGATATAAAAATTTTACATCCATCCGCCCTTTGGTAATTCTCAAATGATGATTGTTTTCATCGACCAAATCCGCTTCAAAAACGGCACTTAAATGCTCTTGTAATGTATCAATTTCCAAAATTCTAAAAAAAGTTTTGCCGTTATCAATAGCGTGAAAGTTTGAATAATCCACATTTGCCGTACAAGTATTACCGTTTGCAGTGTTTATTTGATACAAGCCTTTTCCGTTAAAATGCGGAATAGTGTAATCGATTCTTACCTTACCGCAAATATGAACCCGGAGGGTATCGTTCGTAACGGTAATTTCCATTGAATTATAACCAAATCCCAGAGAACATCTGGGGACAACCGGTTCGCCATTGAGGTAGTAAAAGATAGAATCATCACCGAATTCATTAAAATCTTTGAAACAACTTTCCAATCCGGTAAATAAAACTATGATAGAGACAAAAAATAATATCCTTTTCATATTAGATGTTATTTAATAAACAACTTTGTTGCAAAAATCATTCCAATTTTTTATGCAAAAAAATACCGCAAATATTCTTACATTTGTAAGTAAAAATTAAGAGATGAAAGTATTAGTTACCGGCGGTTTGGGATTTATCGGGTCACACACGGTTGTTGCTTTGCAAGAGAAGGGTTATGATGTGGTGATAATCGATAATTTGTCCAATTCCGATATCGATGTTCTTGACGGTATAACCCGTATTACCGGCATACGTCCGGAATTTGAACCGCTCGATTTAAGAGATAAACCCAAAGTTGTCGATTTTTTTAACCGGCATCAAGATATAACCGGGATTATACATTTTGCGGCATCCAAAGCGGTTAATGAGAGTGTGCACAAACCCTTGTTGTATTACGAAAACAATATCGGGACATTGGTTTACTTGTTACAACAGATGCAAGAAAAAGGTATTGAAAATTTTATTTTCAGTTCGTCATGTACAGTTTACGGCGACCCCGATACTTTACCCATAACGGAGTCCGCTCCCGTTAAGCCGGCACTTTCGCCTTACGGTAATACCAAACAGGTTGGTGAAGAAATTATCCGCGATACCGCCAAAGCTTATTCACAATTTAAAAGTATTGCACTCCGTTATTTTAATCCGATAGGGGCACATCCCAGTGGACATATTGGCGAATTACCTTTGGGCGTTCCTCAAAATTTGGTACCATTCGTAACCCAAACTGCTGCCGGTATCAGAGAGGTTTTGTCCGTTTTCGGTGATGATTATCCCACACCGGACGGTACCGCTATTCGTGATTATATCCACGTGGTCGATTTGGCCGAATCGCATGTTGTAGCTCTCGAACGCTTGTTTGATAACCGCCAAAAAACCAATTTTGAAATCTTTAATATCGGTACAGGACGTGGTAGCTCGGTTATGGAAATCATAAAAACATTTGAAAAGGTCAACGGCATAAAACTCAATTATAAAATTACCGGCAGGCGGGAAGGGGATGTGACGGCGGTTTGGGCCGATACGTCTTTGGCCGAAAAAGAATTGGGTTGGAAAGCCCGTTTAACTATGGAAGATGCTTTGCGTGACGCTTGGCACTGGCAACAAAAAATTTCTGAAAAATAAGATGTACGATTATATCCTTGTTGGGTTGGGGATAGCCGGTTGGTCATTTGTCCGGCAACTGGATGAAAACCGGCAAAATTATATTGTTTTTGACAATCGTTCCCAACAATCCACACGAATAGCCGGAGGGATGTTCAATCCTGTGATTCTCAAGCGTTTTACACCCGCATGGAAAGCCCACGATATGTTGAAATATGCCTTGTTGCAGTTTCAAAAAGCGGAATGGCAATACCACAATAAATATATACATTATATCGATATTTACCGCAAATTGACAGGTGTTGAAGAGCAAAACAATTGGATAGCTGCATCGGATAAGCCTGTTTTGTCGGAATATATGAAAGAAATTACCTTTGAGCCGGTTGACGGTATTGATGCGCCTTTCGGTTTCGGGGTATTACGGGGAACCGGCATCGTTAATGTCAGTCACTTGCTGAATGATACGGCCGCAGATTTAAAAAAGCATCAAAAACTGATAGAAACGGATTTTGATTATAAGCAACTTCACATCTATCCGGATTATGTCAGTTACCGGCATATCAAGGCCCGGAAGATTGTTTTTGCCGAAGGCTACGGATTAAAACAAAATCCTTTTTTCAATGATTTGCCATTGACCGGTACCAAAGGAGAAATGCTGATGATTGAAACCGAAGCAGACATTCCTTACATTATAAAATCCAATGTTTTTATAGCGCCGAATGTGGCTCAAAAAGGCCAATATTATGTCGGAGCCACTTATAATTGGGATGACAAAACCAATATGCCTACTGCTGCCGCCCGGTCGCATTTGGAAAGCAAATTGCAGCAACTTTTTTACAAGCCCTACAAGGTTATCTCACAAAAAGCCGGTATCCGCCCTACGGTAATCGACCGGCGACCTCTTGCCGGAAAACATCCGGTTTATAAGAACCTGGCGGTTTTAAACGGTATGGGGACACGCGGCGTAATATTGGCACCAACGGTATCCAAACAATTGTTTCAATATTTGGAATTTGATATCCCTATGATGAAAGAGATTGATATAAAACGCTTTGATAAAAAAGGGGAGTAAATTATTTATGCAGATCCTCCAATTTTTTTAAATCGGAAAATAGTAATTTGATATTTTCATAAGAATTTTCGAGTGGAAAATCATCGGACATAATATCTAACCATTCAACCCGTTCTATACCTTCTTCGGTTTGCGGAATCAAATTGCTTTTTTCTTGTTCACTCATTTTAAACCAGTGCGTGATTTTTAACCGTTTTTTGTTGTTGTCATTAAATAGATGGTAAGTATCTAACAAAAAATGATCAATTTCAATGTTTTGAATACCGCATTCTTCCTTGACTTCCCTGATGGCGGTTTCGGCCGGTTCTTCTCCCGGTTCCATTTTACCTTTGGGCAAATCCCATTTACCGTTGCGGAATATAAACAAATATTTGTGTTCATCGTTTTCAACGATACCGCCTGCGGCTTCTATGACGTCAAAATGGGTTTTAAATTGTTGCCAAGCTTCGTCAAGTTTGGGATGATATAAAAAAATTTCGGGTAAAAGGTTCGATTGTAATTTGGTAATTATTTCGTCCAAGTTTATAGATGAAAAAGCATAAACATTTTTAGAACTTTCATTAAGATTGTCCGTTATCGTTATAGCTTTATCAAATATGTAAACTTTATAGGACATTGTTCTTAATTTTTCAAACAAAATTAAGAATAATCATTAAAAAATGAAAATTTTTCAATTAAAAAAATTGAGAAGTCTCATTAAAATATTGAGAATCAAACCTTTGAAAAATTAACACTAATTTAGGGGATGGGCTTAAAAATATTTTAATTTTTTTATGGCTTGCAAAGGATTTTCGTGGTTAAAAATATAACTGGCGGCTACCAGAATATCGGCCCCTGCTGCAAACAATTTTGAGGCATTGGTGTCGTTAACGCCGCCATCCACTTCAACCAACGCTTTGGAATGGCTGGCTAAAATCAAATCTTTGGCTTCGGTCACTTTCCGGTAAGTCGATTCTATAAATTTTTGCCCGCTATACCCGGGATTGACTGACATAATCAAAACCAAATCCAAATCGGATACAATGTCTTTTAGTAAACTGACAGGCGTATGCGGATTAAGGGCCACGCCGGCTTTCATTCCGATTTTTTTGATTAAATCGACCGTGCGGTTCAGGTGAATCTGCGTTTCGTAGTGTACCGTTAAAACATCAACCCCAATCACTTTAAAATTGTGAATGTAACGTTCCGGTTTTTCAATCATCAGATGTGCATCAAAAACTTTGGTTGTCAGTTTACGCAAACTTTTTATGACAGGCATGCCGAAACTGATATTCGGGACAAAATTACCGTCCATCACGTCCAAATGTATCCAATCCGCTTCACTTTCGTTAAGCATTTTAAATACTTTTTCCATATCGGTAAAATCGGCGGATAATATTGAAGGGGCAATAACAGGCGTTTTCATTAGCTGCTTTTTTTTGGCGAATTTACTAATAAAAAAAGTGATTCCGGAATATTTTTTGTTTATTTTTGTCAAACAGTCCTTTTTGTTGTTAATCTGAAAAAATATGCATTTTGTCGATGAATTATATAGTATTTGACGAGAAATCTATCAAAACATCCCTGTTACCTTTAACCTATTTCAGACCGGTGAGCCATATAAGATGCGGTATTTTGACCTTAAAAGAAAAATGGACGCAAAATTTGGCAAATCCGGTAAGTGTTTTATCGGAAGATTATCTTTCGGGAAAATTTCCCGTTCATTTTGAAGATGACAATATTTATATCAACAGTGCTTTGTTACCGGATGATGAACTGGTAACCGCTATAAAAAATTTACCTGAAAACAGTCAACTTATTTATAAGGATAAAGTTTTAGCTTTCAGAACAGGGCGGTTATCTTGGGAAGCTTGTCAAAGTTTTATAGGCGATAAGATTGATTACCAAAAGCCTGTTTCCCGTATCGAAAAACTTTACGATATTTTTAGCAAAAATGCCGGGCAGATCACAGCCGATTTTGATTTGGTTACTCGCAATCGCCATTCAAAAATTTTATCGCAAACTAACGTCAAAATCGGACAGCATCCTGTTTTTGTTGAAGAAGGCGCCGTAGTGGAAGCGGCCATTTTCAATACGGATGACGGGCCGGTTTATATTGGTAAAAATGTCAAAATATTGGAAGGTAGTATGATACGCGGTCCTTTTGCGGCTCTTGACAACAGTGTGGTTAAAATGGGGGCCAAAATATACGGCGGCACGACCCTGGGACCTAATACCAAAGCGGGTGGAGAGATAAAAGAAACCGTGTTTTTCGGCAATGCCAATAAAGGACATGACGGCTATCTCGGCGATTCGGTAATTGCCGAATGGTGCAATTTGGGAGCGGATACCAACAATTCCAATCTTAAAAATAACTATTCTAACGTTAAACTTTGGGACTATTCACTTAACGATTTTATCGATACCGGTTTACAGTTTTGCGGTTTGATTATGGGCGATCATTCCAAATGCGGTATTGCTACCATGTTTAATACCGGCACTGTAGTGGGTGTGAGTAGCAATATTTTCGGGGCCGATTACCAGCCCAAATTTTTTCCGTCATTTAAATGGGGCGGTCAACAATATACGGATTATCGCTACGATAAAGCCGTGGAAGTTGCCAAAGCGGTTATGAAACGACGTCATAAAAAATTTGAAGGAATTGAAGCCGATTTGTTTGAAAAAGTTTATAAATTGGTCATACAAATAGAGAAGTAGCCTGCTGATTCAAATTATTTAATAATTTATAAAACAAATAAGACTAATCCATTGAATATGAGTCGAATTGTTATTCTGATTGCCGGTATTATCATCGGTATTTTGGCGACGCTGTGGTTTCAAGAACGTCAAAAAACCGAAGAAATCCATGAACAAAGCCAAGTCCTGTTGGAAAATGTCAAGCATCTGAATAAGATGGTCGTGGCAGAAGCCTATTACAATGATGTGTATTCGTATAACGACAGCAATAAATATTTCTTTGATATATTTCATTTTGACAGAAACGTCATTTTATTGGTAACGGCCAAAGCACAGATTTCTTATGATTTGAATCAATTGAAAATCAGTTTGGATACAATACATAAAATTATTAACATTGCAGATATTCCCGAGGAACAAGTGGAAATTTTTCCAACTATTAAGTATTACGATTTACAACAAAGTCATCTCAATCAATTTGATAAAAATGATTTGAACCGGATAAATGCCGAAGCCATTAAACAGATAAAATCACATATCGATTTGACACAATTGCGATTAAAAGCCAAAAAACAACTACTCGAAAACTTGCGAAACTTATATGTCCTCTCAAAAATTTACGGTTGGAAGATTGAAGATAACCATTTGAAACAAAATTTAGAATCGGATTTAGTCCTTTTTAAGGATTGATTTATTCATTTTTTTTACGAAAAAGTTCTTTATTTGTAAGAAAATCTTTTGAAAAAAATTTAGATATTTTATGGTAAGAAAAATTTAAAGCGGCATAAATTATCGTAAAAATATTGTAATTTTATACCATAAAATTTTATACCATGATCGATTTTCAACAAGCTATCAAACAAGGTATTCCGGAGGAATTACCGGCCCCAAAGCCTTACGATCCCGATATTAATCATGCCCCGCCGCGACGAAATATATTAACTGATGCCGAAAAACGTTTAGCGGTACGCAATGCTTTACGTTATTTTCCTAAAAAATGGCATGCCGTATTGGCACAGGAATTTGCCGGCGAACTCAATCGTTACGGAAGGATATATATGTACCGTTTCCGTCCCGGTTACGAGATGTATGCCCGTCCGATTGATGCTTATCCGGCCAAAACAAAGCAGGCGGCGGCTATCATGTTGATGATTCAAAATAATTTGGACCCGAAAGTAGCCCAACATCCGCATGAGTTGATTACTTACGGTGGCAATGGTGCGGTATTTCAAAACTGGGCACAATATTTATTGACGATGAAATACTTGTCCGAGATGACCGAAACGCAGACTTTGGCTATGTACAGCGGTCACCCGATGGGTTTATTTCCGTCACATAAAGATGCCCCCCGTGTGGTCGTTACCAATGGGATGATGATTCCCAACTATTCATCGCTTGACGATTATGACAGGCACAATGCTTTGGGTAATACGCAATACGGCCAAATGACAGCAGGTAGTTATATGTATATAGGTCCGCAAGGAATTGTGCACGGCACAACCATAACCATATTGAATGCCAAACGTATTATCATGGAACGTTACGGTAAAAAACCGGATGAATCCGTTTTGTTTGTATCTGCCGGATTGGGAGGTATGAGCGGTGCCCAACCCAAAGCCGGAAATATAGCCGGTGTGGTTTCGGTAGTAGCGGAAGTTAATCCGAAAGCAGCTAAAAAACGATACAATCAAGGTTGGGTCGATGTATTGATAGACGATTTGGACCAATTGACCGAAGCGGTTAAAAAGGCCCTTTCGGAACACAAAGTCATTTCCTTCGGGTATCTCGGCAATGTGGTTGATGTCTGGGAAAAATTTGATAAGGAAAATATCAAAATTGACTTGGGAAGTGATCAAACATCACTTCATAATCCTTTTAACGGCGGTTATTATCCGGTCGGTTTAAGTTTTGAAGAAGCCAATAGGATGATGGCAGCCGAACCGGAAAAATTTAAGGAATATGTCTATGCTTCGTTGCGGCGTCAAGTGGATGCCATAAACAGTCATACCGCCAATGGAACCTACTTCTTTGATTACGGTAATGCATTTTTACTGGAATCGAGCAGGGCGGGAGCCGATATCATGGACGGAGACAGATTCCGTTATCCTTCTTATGTCGAAGATATTATGGGACCGCTTTGTTTTGATTACGGCTTCGGTCCTTTCCGTTGGGTTTGCACAAGTGGCACCCCAGAAGATTTGAAAAAAACCGATGATATTGCCACTCGTGTTTTGGAAGCATTGCGGCAAACTGCTCCCAAGCGGATTCAACAACAGATGGCAGATAATATTCAATGGATACGTGGGGCACAAGAGAATAAATTGGTTGTAGGTAGTCAAGCCCGTATTCTCTATGCCGATGCTTGGGGTCGTATCAAAATTGCCGAAGCCTTTAATGAAGCTATTAAAAACGGGGATATCTCCGCTCCGGTAGTGTTAGGACGTGACCATCACGATGTTTCGGGTACCGATTCGCCGTTTCGTGAAACCTCTAATATTTACGACGGTTCCATGTTTACCGCAGATATGGCCATACAAAACGTAATTGGCGACAGTTTTCGGGGTGCTACATGGGTATCCATTCATAACGGCGGCGGTGTCGGTTGGGGCGAAGTGATTAACGGCGGATTCGGTATGGTCTTAGATGGATCGGATGATGCGGACAGACGTCTGAAACAAATGTTGTATTGGGATGTTAATAACGGTATTGCCCGTCGCAATTGGGCTCGTAATGACAATGCCATGTTTACCGTCAAACGGGCAATGGCCGAAAATCCGATGCTAAAAGTTAATGTGCCTGAATTGGTCGATGATGAAATTATTAATAATTTGAAAGTATAAAATTACACTTTGACAGGATAAGTAATCTGAGTTGAAAGTAAAATAATATCTTTTTTTGTGCCGGATTTGTTGGAGCCAAATAAAATGATAGAACCGTTGATATTGCGATTTCGATGGACGCCGGGGATGACGTGAAATCCGGCGCTTGTAATCATAAAAATAAGCAATTTCCAAAATAATCAATAAATAATTAATAATAATAAAAAACGAGAGATATGAAAATCAATCAGTACAGTGGGATAGACCACATCGAAAAAGAAGCCAAGAAAGATTATATTGACAGACATTCGCCTTTTATTTACTGCGATGATAGTATGGAAAAAGGTAAAAAGCATTACGTTAAAGTGCAAGTAGGCAAAGAATATTCACATCCCGATGATTATGACCATTATATTCATAAAGTTGCTTTGTTTGACGGGGAGAGATTGTTGGGAGAAGCGACAATTCCGGCCGGGACTTTGGGAAACCAACCCGGGCAATTGGAAGTAACCTTTTCGGTTGTGCCTACACGCAAAATGAAATTAAACGCTTTGGCTTATTGTACCAAACACGGTGTATGGCAAAGCGAGGAGAAAGTCGTCGCGGTTGAGTAGAAAAACCGTTGACAGCCCCCGGCAGGTTTTATAACCTGCCGGGGCTTAGCTTATTAGAACCAACTAAGTCCGGTTTATATCAACCGTTACATTTCCGTGTTGGTCAATTTCTTTTAATCGTACTTTTTGAATCGTATTGACCAGGTTTTTGTCATACGAGAGACTTACTTTGACATAATTATCGGTAAAACCGTGCATTTGATTGTCTTTTTCGGCTTTTTCGAACAAGACTTCGCGAATTTGACCCAACTGTGTTTGATAAAAAGCGGTTAGTTTTTTGGCCGATAAACCACGCAACATTTTACTACGTTTATTTCTAACCGGTTTAGGGACAATACCGTCCAACAAAATCGCTTCTGTATTTGGTCGTTCGGAATAGGTAAAAACGTGTAGGTAAGCTACGTCCAATTCATTGACAAAGTGATAAGTTTCCAAAAACAAGTCGTCCGTTTCGCCCGGAAAACCTGTAATCACATCAACGCCGATGGCGGCATCAGGCATCAAGCTTTTTATTTTGGTAACTTTTTCGGCGTATAATTCCCGTAAATACCGGCGTTTCATTCTTTTTAACAGTGTGTTACTGCCGCTTTGTAGGGGAATGTGAAAATGCGGTACAAATTTTTGCGAACCGGCTACAAATTCGATGATCTCATCTGTCAATAAATTGGGTTCAATAGATGAAATCCGGTAACGTTCAATACCTTCCACTTTGTCCAAAGCCCGGATTAAATCGATAAATCGACGGGTTGTTCCGTTACTATCGTCTTTAAACGTGCCTATGTTGACGCCGGTAATTACTATTTCTTTGATACCGTCACGGGCAATCTGCCGGGCATTTGCTATAATTTGTTCTACGGTGCCGTTCCGTCCTTTACCGCGTGCCAATGGAATAGTGCAATAGGTACAAGGATAGTCACAACCGTCTTGAATTTTTAAAAAAGAACGGGTACGGTCACCGGATGAATAGGCGCTGAAAAAAGCCGTTGAATCTGATACTTCGCAAGAGTGAATTTCCGCTTGTGGTTTTTTAGATAATTCTTTGAGGTAATGCGGTAAATTAAATTTTTCTTCAATCCCCAGGACCATATCCACGCCGTTAACACCGGCCAATTCTTCCGGTTTAAGTTGAGCGTAACAACCTATGGCTACGACCATGGCATCCGGATTGTGTTTCAAAGCTTGTTTGACATATTGTTTAAATTTTTTATCGGCGTTGTCTGTAACAGTACAAGTGTTGATAACATATACATCAGCTTTGGAATTGAAATCCGTTTTTTCAAATCCGGCGTTGATAACTTTACGGGCAATCATGGATGTCTCCGAAAAATTCAGTTTACAACCCAAGGTGGTAAAAGCGGCTTTTTTGGTTCGGGTCATGGATTAATTTTTTTTGCAAAGATACATATTAGTTGAAAGTTGAAAATTATAAAGTTGTAAATCCCTGAATATGGTTGAAAGTAGAGACATTGTATGAAAAGTTAGGCGCAATCAACATGCCGGCAATGGATATGAATAATATTGCCCGGAAATGTTTTATAAAAAAAAAGACTGTCTCAAAAGGGCAGCCTTTTTTTGTTTTTTGTAAAAAAACGGGAGAATTTCTTCCCCCGTTCCTAAAGATTTTGTATCTTAGGTATGCAAAGCTCAGCAAATATACCATTTAAAAATTACTCTCAACAACAATTGAGTTTAATTCCACCAAGTTGGGAG
>JALVST010000121.1 GCA_027024205.1 Flavobacteriales bacterium
TATTGCTATACTCTTTAAAATGTATCCACAAGCAGTTCTACCGGTTTGGTTACAAATCCCGATTGCTATTTATTTGGGATATATTGTCTATAAAAAAGGCGGTAATCTGGCGGTTTGGTCAATAATTACCGTGATAATTATGTATTTGACAGTGGTTTGGGGGACTTATATGCCTCTTAAAATGCCTTCGGCTCTCGGGCTCTCACCTGTCGCACTTTGGTCTATTATTTTGTTAATTTATGCATTTATTGCCTCTATTTTACCGGTCACTACATTGTTGCAACCGCGTGATTATATCAATACGCATCAACTGGTTATTGCCATGGCCCTACTGATTTTGGGTGTTTTATTTTCCGGTTTTTCAGGCGATTTGCATATCGTGGCGCCGGTTGTCAGACCGCATCCCCAAGGTTCACCACCGTTGATACCCTTTCTGTTTATTACCATTGCTTGCGGGGCCATTTCAGGGTTTCATGCATTGGTATCATCAGGCACTTCGTCAAAACAAGTAAGGCGCGAATCGGATTCGTTATTTGTCGGTTACGGCGCTATGCTGATGGAAGGTTCGCTGGCAGCTCTGGTTATCATTGCCACCGTAGCGGGTATAGGGATGGGATATTTGACGGACGGCGGTCAACTTTTGACAGGTCCGGAAGCTTGGTCACAGCATTATGCTTCTTGGCAAGTGGCAGGCGGATTAAGTTCAAAAGTCGGCGCATTTGTTGAAGGAGCAGCCAATATGATTCAATCCCTGGGTATTCCTAAAAACATTACATTGACGATTATGGGCGTTTTTGTTGCATCCTTCGCCGGTACCACTTTGGACACGGCTACCCGGGTGCAACGCTATTTGATCAGTGAAACTTTTCCCAAAACCTTTAAAAACAAATATGTATCGACAGGATTTGTCATTTTGATCGCCTTATTTTTAATCTTTTCTACAGGAGCCGACGGCAAAGGCGCCTTGACTTTATGGCCTATTTTCGGAGCCGTCAACCAGACTCTTGCCGCATTAGTCTTGTTAGTCATTACCATCTACCTCAAATCGCGCTCCAAATGGGGTTGGCTTATCAGTTTTGTCCCGGCTGTTTTTATGATTGCCGTATCAATGTGGGCGGTAATCCTCAATCAAATCAATTTTATAAAAAATCATAATGTATTACTCATCATATTGAATGCCATTATTTTATTGGCAATGATTTGGGTTACCGTTGACGGCGGGTGGAAACTTTTTAAAACCTCTTATGCAAACAAACAATCTGAAAATGAACAATTTGCTAAAAAAAATTAAAAATATTTTTAAACATCATTGGCGATTATACGACGAAGTGGCACGGGAAACGGCTGTTGAAACCCTTGAAGTTGAGTTGGGCGAAATGGAAAATATTTTCGGATTGTTGGTTTTAGGATCATTTGTAGGATTACCGGCACCACCCATGGCAATAACTTTGGACTTGTTGCCTGAAATGGAAAAACATTTAAAAATTATGCTCAACAAAGTCGATACGGCCAATGAACCGATTTCGGATTTATTGTCGGTTTTTGATGTATCTTAATTGAAAATTGATAATTTAAAAAATGAGTAGAAGCCCTTTTTATGTTCTTAATAGTTTAAGGTGAAAGTGAGACTGTCATTTCAAACGGAATGAGACATCTCATATTTATGGACTTAATATCCTTAATTTTTTAATGTTGAAAAAATAACTTTGTGTAACATCCCGATAAACTCAGTACGGCACTTTGTGGTTAAACAAGAAAATGAAAGAAAAAATATCATATCCCAAAAACATCTTTTTTCTCGGCAAAGGTGGTGCCGGAAAATCAACCTCTGCCGCTTTAACGGCTTTACATTTATCCCGAAATAATCGTAAAACTTTGTTAATCTCAATGGATCCGGCACACAATCAAAGTGATATATTCGAACAGCGTTTCTCTGAAAAACCTGTTGCTGTTAATGATTTTTTGTCCGTGATTGAAATTGATACGGAAAAATGGATTGACAATTACTTGACAGATATTCAAAATCAAGTCAAACGAACTTATGCGTATTTGACAGCTTTTAATCTCGAAAAATATTTTGATATCCTCAAATTTTCACCCGGTATTGAAGAATATGCATTACTGTTGGCTTTTCAGAATATCCGGAAAAATGCCGGCAATACAGACTATCTCATTTTCGATATGCCCCCGACGGCACTAACTCTAAAATTTTTTACTTTGCCGGATTTGTCTCTGGTTTGGTTAACCAATCTGCTTGATTTACGCCAAAAAATATTAGATAAAAAAGAAATCGTATCGCGGATAAAAACCGGAAAGAAAGAACTGGAAACGGACAAAATCAAAAGTAAATTACAACAACAAATAACCACATACCAACAATTGAAAACACTTATCAAAGACAAAGAACATACTATCTTAAATTTGGTTCTGAACCCTGACAAATTATCCTTTAACGAATCGCAATTAATCATCAAAAAACTCGCCACATTTCAAATACCGGTCAGCAATATTTTTTTAAACAAATACCACGACAATGTTAGTATATCGCCAATTAAAAAGGCATTCGATCAATCCAAAATACAGATTTTTCCACAGCATAATACGGAACTGACGGGCTTAAAAAATTTGACCGATTACCTTGAAAAATTGGAATGGGATATCCAATTAATAGAAAATCAAAATTCTTTTAATTCCAAGAAACCGTTTTGATATTCGAGATAGGTAAAATGACTCAACCAATCACCAGTATTAAAATAAAAACTGTTTTTATCAATAGGTATTTGTAAAGGTAAATGCCTGTGTCCGAAGACAAAATATTTTATATCCGGTTGTTTTTTGAGAAAATCCCGGGCATATACATACAATCGTTCTTTTTCTTTTCCCTTAAAACGAAAATCGTATGCACCGCTTATCAATTTATTTCTTTGAGACAAATATTTGGCAAATTTCAATCCGATATCGGGGTGTAGCCATCTGTAAGCCCATTGGGCCAATGGATTGCGAAACAGTTTTTTGAGCAGTTTATACGTAGTATCACCGGGACCGAGACCATCTCCATGACCGATTAAAAATTTTTGATTGTCAATAGTAAAAATTTCAGGATCAAAAAATACAGGAATGTCCAGTTCACGTGTCAAATAATCACGCATCCACATATCGTGATTGCCTACAAAGAAAAAAATTTTTATACCTTGATCGGTTAGTTCCGCCAATTTGCCTAAAACCCTGACAAAACCTTTGGGAACAGCATGTTTGTATTCATACCAAAAATCGAACATATCCCCGAGGATAAAAACCGTATGTGCATCCTTGCGAACCTCATCAAGCCATTCGAC
>JALVST010000122.1 GCA_027024205.1 Flavobacteriales bacterium
CTCAAAGTTTTAATAGAACCGGTCTGTCCTGAGACCTTGCCCCCTGATAAAAAAAGAGTTACAAAAACAAAAAATGAAATAATGTAAAATGGCCTTCTCATAACCCTTACCCTACAATGTTTTTTATATATGCAAAGATGATAATTATTCAACTTCCAAACAAAATTTTAACGGAAATTAAGAAAAATTTAAGATTTTTTGATTTGCTTGTCCGTATGAATTCATGTCAAATAGTTCATTGATTTTTTTTTTAATAAAATCGATAAAAAACTTCCGCTACATTAAGTAACGGAAGTTTCATTGTAAATATTTTTGAAAAAAAGATGTTAAATCAACAATTATTGCGCATTAATAATCTTGTATTCGGTTCTTCTGTTAACTTGATGTTGCGCTTCGGAACATGGCACGCCATCCGAACAATTGTTTAATAATCTTTCTTCACCGTACCCAACCGAAATGATTCTGGACGGACTAATCCCTTTCGAAATCAAATAACTTTTTATAGCGTCGGCACGCATTTGGGACAAATGCTTATTATAAGCTTTTGACCCACGGCTATCGGTATGAGAAGACAATTCGATACGTGTACCGGGATTGTTTTTTAACAAAGGTATCAATACACGGTCTATTTCACTTTTGGCTTTTGAGGTTAATTTAGCACTATCCAACGGCCAATGAATATTTAACCTGTTAGGTTTTACCAACCCGCAATCTATTTCTTTCCATACCGAAACACCTCCTTTTTTGACCAATACTTGTTTTTTTACTTCGATATATTCAGCCGGCACGGTTTCTTCTATAACTTTGGCAGGCTCATCAATAACTTGTCTTTTAATGGTAGCATATTTGGCCGGAATATCTATTTCTTCCACTCTGGCCGGTTGGTCGATTACTTTTTTATAATAATAATCAACTTGTTCGGGTATAGTTACTTCTTGGGTTTGTGCATCGTGTCCCAATTTTTTTACCGGAATGGTTTTATATTGTGCCGGTTTTTCTACATAACAAAGCGTCTTACAATCATCAGGATTGTCACTGGCACAATTCTTATAAGATGAATATTCCCAATTGGCCGTTTTGGGAAACACTTCAACTTGTTCGGTATCATTGGTAAAAGATGCGGGAATAACTTTATAATTTTTTCCTGCTTCTTTTTTTATATATGACACCTTTACTTTTTTGTAAGTGGCAGGATGATAAATGTACTTTTTGGTCGGCTCCTGAATCATAACCTTTTCAGTTATCCATTTGTACTTTGCCGGTACGGTTTTTAAAACTTTGTAAGCCGGTCTTACTTCAACTTTGACCGTTTCCGTTTTAAACTCATCAGGAATTGTACATTTTACATAACATTTTCCCGGGGTGGGATTCGGTGGTAAACTGTCAACTTGTGCATAGGTTGATAAACCTATTATCGCAAATGCAATAAATAATAGTTTTTTCATGTGATTTGATTTTTAATTAATTTTTAATACGTTTGTGCACGATTTTTGATTGTCAAAAATCCGGATACAAATATAACATTATTTTAATGAAAACAAAACATTTTTTTCATAACATTATTTTTTTACACGGTTTTATTTTATTTTTTTTATCTTTTAAAGTTTCCGGACAGATTAAAATTAATCATTGGATTCATCAACCCGAAAAGACAGCTTTTCGCAAACCATTGATTTATATCGATTTTTGGGCAACTTGGTGTGCCCCATGCATTAGTGCCATGCCACATACAAAAGCTTTGGAAAAAAAATTCGGCCATAAAGTGCTGTTTGTTTATATTTCCAACGAACCGGAAAACAAGATCAAATCTTTTATGTCCGGGAGAAACTTAAATTTTTATTCAGCCAATGATACGGCCGAATTTAATTTTAAGCATTATAAAATAGATCATTTACCCTATTCTTTAATACTTAACCCCGAAGGGAAAGTCATTTGGAGAGGAAAACCCGGGGCATTGAATGAAAAAATACTCGAAAAACTGATTGTAAAATATGGAAATCACAAAGGTAAAAGTAGAAGAATTAATTTGAAAAAACTTGATGATTCAAACACAAATGCAGATGACAATCTGACCAACGGGCAAAAATTTTCGTTAAAATATAAAAAGTTTGACTTCTGCGTTCCCTACCAACGGTTAAAACAAGGCAAACGCATAACCTATCAGGGTGATTTAAAAAGTATATTGGTCAACATGTTGTCTGTTGAACCTTATCAAATTGATTTGGACAACCATATATCTTATTGGAAAATAATTTTTGAAGAACCGTTTTATGAAAAAGAAGCGGATGTAGCGTTTTCTTTTTTAAAGTCTGCCGGATTTGAATGGAAAATTATTGAAAAAGAAAAAGAAATATACCAGTTAAAAGAACGTGATACCTCATCTTGGTTAAATTATCAACTTTATCAATATGCCGAATCCCCCAATCAAAGTCTGAGTATGACAGATGACTATTTTCTGACAATTGACAATGCTTCCCCTGTAAAGTTAGCCCGGATTTTATCAGAGAAAACCCCTTGGATTTTTACTTACAGAGGAGATACCGGTCAAATTTACGACTGGAATATCCGGATAGACAGTCTTGAAAATTTACTTAAAAATCTCATAGAGGATTTGGATTTTAAAATCAGAAAGAAAACCGAAAAAATTCCGGTTTATATCATTCGTCATAAATTGAAGAATTGAGGCGTTAAGAAAGTGAAGAATTATTATGTTTTAAACTGTGTTTCAAATTCCTCTAAAACCGGTTTTACGGTTTCTTCTGGCAAATCACTGATTTTTATATACATCAAACCGTCAATGGCATTGTTAAAATCCGGATCGACATTAAAAGCGATTAATTTGGCGTTTTGCTTAATATATTTTTTGAGCAATACGGGAATCTTCAAATTATGCGGTTCCAATTCGTCAATCAACTTGTCAAATTTACTCAAATTATCACCGGCAGAATTAAAAATAAAGGCTTTGTCTTCTTCTTTCAACTTGACTTTAAATGCTTTTTTGGGACGCACATATTGTGCCGTAAAGGCATCATAAAAGTGTGACTTCATAAATTCAATAATCAGCGATTTGGAAAAATGTGAAAATTTATCACTGATACTGACCGGTCCTATCAAATACTCATGGTCGGGATGACGTAAAGTTATATGGACAATCCCCCGCCACAATAAAAAAAGCGGGAAAGGTTTTTGCTGGTAAGCACTAACGATAAATGCCCGCCCCATCTCAATTGAGCGACTCATCATCTCGAAAAGTTCCGGTTCAAACGTAAACAATTCACTCAAATAAAACCCCTTGATACCGTATTTTTCAAATATTTCGCTACCCAATCCCATACGGTAAGCCCCGGCAATCCGCTTATTTTTTTTATCCCACAAAATCAAATGTTTGTAATATTTGTCATATTTATCCAAATCCAATTCTTTTCCGGTACCCTCTCCCACTTCTCGAAAAGTAATCTCACGCAAACGACCTATTTCACGTAAGATATGGGGGATATCTTTGGCGCCGGCAAAATATACGACATATTCGTTTTTTTCAAACAATTTGGCTCCTATCCCGTTTAACCGTTTTATATCTTCCGACAAATTTTCTACAGTCACGGGTGCAATTACCGGTTTAGTAAGATTTTTTTCTTTGACTTTGGGGAGTTTTATTTTGTCTTTCAGACTTTGTTTTTCAAATGTTTTAGCCAGAATATACGTTTTCTTCCGGATAAATTCGCCGAGTAAATCATGGTCGGCAAAACCGGCTTGCATTTTAGGCGTTATAGGCTTGCCTATTCTTACTTTGATATTTTTTTTCATATCAGAAATGGCTTCCGACGGTAATTTTGCCGTGCGCAAAACCGGATGTATGCGTGATAAAAAGTAAAACAACCGGCTGTTTCTTCCGTGAAAATATACCGGAATAATCGGAACTTGTGCCTTGTAAAGCAATTTAAGGACTTGTTTATCCCAAGTCTTATCAACTACCAATTTTCCATTTTTGTAAGTAGAGACTTCTCCGGCCGGAAAAAGCCCTAACCCGTGTCCTTCCGACAAATGATTTAAAGCACTCTTCAAACCGGTCTTAGCATTTGCGCCCGAGTGAATATTAATTACATATTTCTCAATCTGAGGTACATCCTTTAAGATAAACGAACTCAACACTTTAAAATCTGGTCGTTTTTGTAGCATAATTTTCAGTAACAATATACTATCCAAACCTCCCAACGGATGATTGGAAACGGTAATAAAACTCCCGGATTCGGGAAGACGTTTTAAATCTTCATCGGGTATTTCAAAACCGATATTGAGTTTATCGATAATAGCATCTACAAAATCTATATCTCGGTAATGAGAAATGCCACGATACATCTTATTAATATGATGTATGCCCAGCAAACGCATAAGCATCCACCCCACAGCCGTCCCTAAGGCGCCTGCTTGGTCTAACTTAATAGCTTTGGCAATATCGGATGCTTTAATTAATTCGGACATAAATCAGGTCGTTTGTTGCTACAAATATACAAAACTCAAAATTTCATACTTTTAGAAAAAAAACATTATATTTGTAAGTATAACAAATACGATAACATCATGTTAATTAAATTTTTAAAAACGATTTTTCTAATATCTATTACTTTTTTCATCTCTTCATGCAAGCCTGCCAAAGATGACCAAAGGACAACCAATCAGGTATGTTTTACCGAAATAGGCAAAGGTGCTTTGTATGGAAACGGCGCAGAAGGTATTCCGCAATCCAATATGGTCATAACAAACAATACCGATTGGCAAAACCTTATGACGCAAATGAACACCGTAAACAATGTAACGGACAGTTTCAACGAAACGGATATTGACTTTGACACTTATGAAGTAATTGCTATTTTTTTAGAAATTAAACCTAACGGTTGGGAAGTGGAAATCACGAATATCACCAAAGATGATACCAATATTCATGTTTATAAAAACGAAAAAGAATTTTTATACCAAGTTATCACTCAACCATTTCATATTGTAAAAATTTTTAAAAACAACAAAACTGTTGTATTTCATTGAGCTTTTACGGTTCCATAAAATCCGGCACAAAGCACATAGTCCGGTTTTAATTCGTAAAAAAACAATTTGACGACATTCTTATCTTTGAGTAATGCTTTGGCTGTATAATTTTTCATATCAAAAGATATTAAACGAATATCTTTCTTGAAACGCAATCCGGGAATTCCGGCCAGTTTATAAATACTTTCTTTGGCCGTCCACAAGTATTGCAATTGCCGTAAAGTCCCGGGAATTTCCGGGAATATATCTTCCGGATGTATAAAACGACTGCTAATCCGTTCCAATTTCGGATTTTTTCGTTCCACATCAATCCCTACCGGTTCTTGACTATGCGCCACAACCACATATACTCCCGAATGACTGATTGAAACATATTGCCCGTCCCGGCATACCGGCTTACCGTTTTCCATATAGTGTATCTTTTCAGCCAAATTGTAGCGGTGCAATAAAATCTGTTTGGCTAAAAACTGTTTTTGATGATTTACCGATGCCATTTTTTCAACTTCCACTGTTTTTTCAACAGGCAACAAACTTTTTAACTGCCCGGTATTTTCGGTTATATGCCAAAGGTATAATTGTGTACGGCCGGTATGTTCAATATAAATTTGTGGCATTTCGTTCCACTTGCTACTTGTTACTCGATATTAGAAACTATATGAGCACAAAATTATCAAAAATATAATTAGATTAAATTTAGTTATCTTTGTTTTTAAAACAAAACGCATTGCAACAACTCGGTTACATACTTCTATATCCATTAATTTTCTTGTTTTCCCGTTTACCGTTTTGGATATTATACCGTATTTCGGATGTTTTATATATTATAATTTATTATCTGGCCGGATACCGGAAAAAAGTTGTCCGTAAAAATTTAGAATTGGTATTTCCCGATAAAAGGGCTACCGAAAGACGAAAGAT
The DNA here is from genome assembly GCA_027024205.1 of Flavobacteriales bacterium. Lineage (GTDB taxonomy): Bacteria > Bacteroidota > Bacteroidia > Flavobacteriales > Flavobacteriaceae > WGBX01. The sequence continues at coordinate 5,959 of JALVST010000122.1, forward strand.
TGAAAAACAATTTTACCGGCATTTTACGGATTTGTTTGTAGAAATGGTTAAGTCCTTCCATATAAGTTTACCCGAATTACAAAAAAGATTTGTCATCCACAATGTAAAACTTTTGAACAATATAAGCGATTCCGGGCAAAATATTATCGTTGTCGGCGGTCATTATGCCAACTGGGAATGGATAATTTCATTAGCCAGTCAAACCAAGGCTTCCCCCATTGCTACCTATCTTAAAATAAATAACCCTTACTTTGAAAGATTTATGCTCAAAAACCGCTTACGATTCGGCGGCGAACTCATCGAAACGAAAAATTTGAGAAAAATTTTAAAAAAATATCATACTCAAAACAAACTTTTTATCTTAGGTCTGCTCGCAGACCAATCGCCCCAACTTCTTCGTGCCAAATATTGGCGTTCGTTCCTGGGCGTTGGGCCCGTCCCGGTCTTTACCGGCCCCGAAGAACTGGCTAAACAATACAATGCAGCATTTGTCTATATGACTATCAACAAAATCAAACGTGGTTATTATAATGTTGATTTTGAATTAATTACAAAAAATTCTAAAAAATTCAAAAATTACGAATTGACTGATATTTATATCGACAAAATGGCATATCAAATCAAAGCTGCGCCACAATATTATTTGTGGACTCATAACCGCTTCAAACATTTGGGAAAAATTCCAAAAAATAGAAATATTACCGTAAAAAATAATTGAAGCATACAGACTGTTACAATGAAAAATTTAATATACATTCTGATAATATTTATTGCGATTCAAACTGCAAACGGGCAGCAAAACCATAAATTACAACAAAAGCAACAAGAAACCGGTTGTTATAACCCTTTAAGGGATATTGTTGGCTGGTTCTTAGCCGAAATCACTTACGGAATCTTAATAGAATCTTTTTTAGAAAAAGACACCCCCATGCACAATGCCGGTATAACACCATATCCTTATTTTTATAATAACGAAGGTAATTATACCTACAATAGAAAACCGGTTCCTTTTAGAATGGAAATACATGCCGACGGACATTTGACTCCTGTAAAAGATTATTTCGGCAGTACAGGATTCAAACTGCGTTTTCTTAAGCGGGCATCGATACAAATTGATTACGTCAAATTACCGGGTAGCCTGAGAAATGATTATTTATCACAAACGGATATCTCATTTAGTTACCATCGAATCCGTACCAGACGTTTTGATTTATGGTATGGTTTAGGCACTATGTTTGCCGAAAATCCAACAAATCACAATGCCTTAACCTATCATATCGGCTCGGAACTGTTTATTAGAAATCATCTCAGCGTAGAAGGACAAGCCCACTGGGCTTATTTCAACCCAGTAACTATAAAAAACTATCAAATACAACTCAATTATTTTCTATCACATTGGCGATTTGCCGTAAGTTTAAAAAAATTCAGATTTCCGGGAAACCGTATCAACAGCGCCGGATTGGGGATTAAATATAATTTTTAAAAAAAGATTATTTGGTTTTAATTGTCATTTTGAACGTAGTAAGAAATCTCATTTCCAATCTTTGATTCTCTATTACTAAAGATTTCTCCTCGCTTCTAATGTCGCTCTGTCGAAATGACAATAGGATCGCACTTTCCACTTGGCACTTTTGACAACTTTCAACTTTTAACTTTCAATCCCGCTCTCTTCGAGCACAGGATGTCGCTTATGCTCCACTTTCAACTCAAGAATACATCTTCTCCCGCAATTCCTTGATTTTTTTATCGCTCAAATATTCGTCAAAAGTCATCAAACGGTCTATTGTGCCTTTGGGCGTAATCTCGATAATTCTGTTGGCAACCGACTGGGCAAAAGCGTGGTCACGCGTAGTAAAAATGACTGTTCCCGGAAAATTGATCAACGCATTATTCAAAGCCTGAATAGATTCCAAATCCAAATGGTTGGTCGGTTCATCCAAAAGTAAAACATTGGCTTTTTTGAGCATCATCCTGGACAACATGGCTCTGACCCGCTCTCCCCCGGACAAAACTTTTACAGATTTTAAAGCTTCATCACCGCTAAACAACATTTTACCTAAAAAACCACGCAAATACACATCTTCACGCTCTTCATCGGTTTTGGCAAACTGCCGCAACCAATCGACCAAAGATAAATCTTCTTGAAAATAGCGATCATTATCCGCCGGTAAATAAGCTTGTGTCGTGGTAACCCCCCAACGGTAACTACCGGTATCGGGTTCCATATGACCGGTAACTATTTCGTAAAAAGCCGTCGTTGCCCGCGAATCTTTGGAAATCAATGCTACTTTATCGCCTTTGTTAAGATTGATGTTCACATTGGCAAACAACAAATCTTCATCTATACTTTTGGAAAGGTTTTCAGTCTCGAAAATCTGGTCACCCGCTTCACGTCCCGGTTGAAAGATAATGCCAGGATACCGCCGGCTCGACGGCCTTACATCATCAATATTGAGCTTTTCAATCATTTTTTTACGGGCAGTCGCTTGCTTGGACTTGGCTACATTAGCCGAAAAACGACGGATAAAATCTTCCAATTCTTTTTTACGCTCTTCGGCTTTCTTATTTTGTTGTGCCCGTTGTCTGGCTTTGAGCTGGCTGGCATTATACCAAAACGAATAGTTTCCTGTATAAAAATTCAATTTGTTGTAATCTATATCCACCGTATGCGTGCTAACGGCATCAAGAAAGTGACGGTCGTGAGAGACGACAATCACCGTGTTTTCGTAATTAGCCAAAAAATCTTCTAACCAAGCTATGGTTTCAAAATCCAAATCGTTGGTCGGCTCGTCCATAATCAACACATCGGGATTACCGAATAAAGCTTGCGCTAACAATACCCGCACTTTCATTTTACTTTCCAATTCAGACATCTTGGCATAATGCAAATCTTCAGGCACACCCAAATTTGACAATAAAATAGCGGCATCACTTTCGGCATTCCAACCATTCATTTCTTCAAAACGTTCTTGTAGTTCCCCCATACGTTCCACTTGCTTGCCCGTCGGGTCGGGATTAGCATATAGTTCATCCAACTCCTTCTGGATTTTATACAAATCCTGATTACCCATAATTACGGTATCTAAAACCGTATAATTGTCAAACGCATTGTGGTCCTGCTTTAAAACGGACATCCTTTTACCAGGTTCGAGATGCACACTACCGGTTGTCGGTTCTATTTCACCGGATAAAACTTTTAAGAACGTGGATTTTCCGGCACCATTCGCTCCGATAATTCCATACGTATTACCTTTTTTAAATTGTGCATTGACCTCGTCAAACAAAACCCGTTTGCCGAACTGAACGGATACATTATTTACTGTTAGCATACTTGATTTTAAAATTTTTGCAAAATTACGACATTTTTCAAAACGGTAATATGGAGAGAAAACACAATTTTTACTGCCTTTTGACTACTTTCACCCATTGACCGTTCGTTATCGCCATAATATTATGGTCATACATCGCTTCACATTTTACACTGGGCAAATAAAATTCTCCAGCGTAAGAGGCATTCGCCATAAAACGGAAGGTTTTGGTTTGTCCACGTGATAAATCAAAATAGGTCATCACCCTGTCGTCACGAATATCCTGATACGTAAACCCATCCGATTTCCATTGCGATACATTATCCAAACGGCTGTTGGTTATTTCCCAACCCGAAGGGAAAATCTGTGTCAATGCCATATTTTGATAATCTTTCAAAATACCCGGATGCTTAACCGTTACTTCTATGACGAAATCCATACCTTGTTCAATGCGGCTGACATCAATGGACTCACCCGATACATTATAATAATTAATGTCCATTATCAAATTTTCGGCACTTGCCAAATCACTGCTTTCCAAAGGCGTACCGGTATTGTATAATTTGACAAACAAGGTTTGTTGTCCTTTGTTGACCAAAGCAACATTCGAAGCACCGGACGAACGATAAGTCAAA
>JALVST010000123.1 GCA_027024205.1 Flavobacteriales bacterium
CAGCGCTACCCTCTTTGGCTAAAACAATGACTTGGTCTCCGTCGCCACGGGTCCAAGATAAATCGATTTGATTTTGTCCATTGGCAGTGGCTTGGAAGTTGGAAGCTTGGTTGTCGGGATATACACAGATGTCGGGGAAAACAAAACTGGCAATTTTAGTACCGTGGGTATTATTTTTATTATATTCGCTGGTAAACCAAAAGGTTCTGTTATCTGTCGGGTCAACGGATATGTTGCAATAATCACCCCATCTTGGTCCGGCTTGACCACCTATGGTCTGAGAATGTTGTCCGTTGATAATTACCGTTTCGTCTATATCCATAACACCGTTTGCATTATTATTTTCAAGTGTTGATTGTCCTTGAAACCGGATGCCTGGATATACATTATTTCCGTCGGAGACCGAATAAGCAATGCCGATTTCTTTTTGGGCATTGATAGCAATAGAAGCGTTCCAACGAGAAATATGATCCGGGTTGATATTGTTCCATTGTCTTATGGCCCAATTATTATTTCCGTTTTTTTGTAATTCATACCAACGGATAGCCGCTTCGTCGGCTTGTTCGGCAATGGTATGAGTGATAACCAAACGTTGGTCGCCGTTAAAATTTCTGTAATTGGCTCTAAACATCAATATGGTTGATATAGCGTCCAATTTTTGATTGGTGCCGGGCTGTGGAATATTCTCCCAACTACTGTTAAAGTTGCCGGAAAAAGCATCAACCGGTATGGTTTGTGTGCGTTGAAACGTAGAGTTAGCCGGAGTATTCCAATCGACATCAAGTTCAAATAACCATAATGCATCCGCCGGATTATTTTGACCGTCATCGGCTATGGTTATAAACTGACCGGGTGTACCGGCAGGTGCCCAATCGCCGTCATTGTCAAAGGGCATAATACAGTGGAAACCGTCAAATGTTCTGGGTCTGTTAGGGTTGTCAAAACCTATCATGGTAGGATTGGGATCTCCGGTAATCATCTTGTCTCTTTCAAAAACATAGACATCATTGCCGTCACCGGTATTGGTTGCCATATAGTAACCATCACGCCAAATACCGAATTTCATATAATCAGGTGTGTCGTCAACATCGAAACTCCATGACCACCAAGCCCCGGTTGGATCGTCTGTTTGAGAAACCGCTATGAGCATATAGTCATTATTGCCACAAATAGAAAATTCTGAATAAAACCATTTATTGGCGTGTTCGTCCCATAGGACAATGGGGTCACCGTCATTACAATTAGTTCCGGCCAGATTATTATCAAAAACGGTATTTAAATTGGAAGGTCCGGCAAGGATATTGCCGTTTTTATCATAAATGGTATAAGTAGTATTTACCACTTGAAAATAATAATTTTCATTAACGGCTCCATTGGTGTCGGGTGGATAAGATCCTGAATCTTGGCCATTAAAATTATGAGTAACTTGCGGGGCGACGCCCGGTAATCCGGATCTGGTTTGGTTAAACTGTCCTTGATAAATTTCATCAAAGTTTGTAGGCGGATGAATGTTAGGATCTATTTGTCGATCTTCATATTCGTTAAATTCCATTTCCTCATCTTTGAAACTAAAATCCGTAACAATGGGTTGGTTACGTAAACTGTTTATAACAGTAAATGATGTTGGATGTTTGATTACAGTGGGATGAACTACTTTGTTTTCCTGTCCGTTGTTTCGAACGGAAACCGTAGGGGATTGTTGAGCAAAGGCTGCAAATCCCATCATAAGAAATAAAAGGGCGTATCGTTTCATAAGTATGGTTGTTTATTTTAACAAAACTAATAAAAATTTTTTTACAACGAATTAAAAAAAACTTTTTTTAACATACTCTGTTTGAATAATGTGTAAAAATTTGTGGTTTATTAAATAATTCTCATAACAACATGTAACAATTGTTGCTTATTTTTTTAGTTGTATGATTTTTTTATAGATTTATGTGTTTATTTCTTTAATATAACAATGGACGATTGTATTTCTGAATGTTTGTTTATTATGAAAAATATAGCCGGCGTTTTGAAAAGCCTTGATAGAAGCGATGTTTTTTTGTTTTATATAAGCGTGAACCGGTAACGGATGTTTTTTTTGAAATAATCCGGTAGCTTTTTTTAATACCGGTACCGATAAAGATTTCCCTCGCCATTTTTTGTCGATTAGTATGCCTATTACGGCGTGATCTTTTTCCATATCAAAACGAATCAAAGCAACAGGATTACGGTCGATTTCAGCTATATACATCTGTGATTTTTTACTTTTTAACTTGTTTTGAAACCATATTTTATGCGTTTCAAAATCTATTTTGCCGGTTGAAAAGGATTGTTTTCTGACTTCCTCGTCATTTGCCCAATCAAATAGCAGGTTTAAATCCGATGCAGTTACTTTGCGGAGTGTGATTTGATCGGCAGGATTGATTTTTTCATGTATAACAATGTCAATTTTTTGATTGTCAATTTTATACTGTTTTTTTAATCGTTTTGCCAAAACAAAACCGGCATTGTCTAAAACGGGATATAAACGTGGACGTAAATCGTAAGCGTAGGTAAAAATTTTATGAAATTTTAAATCGTTAAAGGCCACTTTTTCTATTAATTTTAGAAAAACAGCCCAATTTTTTTCAAAATATTCTTTTTCTAAACCGGTTTCCATCAGAAATGAAATTTCGGCGGATTTTTCTTGCCAATCGATATGAACCAATCCCCCATATCCAATACATTTATCTTTGTGTAAAAATGAAAATAAAATTTGTCCGGGTTGTTCTTGGATGAATAAATCTTTGATAACAGTATTGAAATACCGGTCTTGTTCTTGTTTGGTTAACGGATTTTTTTGTCTCAAATGATATAATTGTTCGTTACGCCATTGCATAATTTTGTATTTGTCTTGATGACGCAACGGAACAATTTTGTAGTCGTTTGATTGGTATTCCCGGTGTTTTAAGACTTTATATTTCCGTTTCATCTATAAATAATTTGTATTTCAATTCCGCTAATTTCCAGTCCTCCGGCGTGTCTATATCTTGGGCAGTATATCGGCTGATTTCCATTCCGGCAGTATGTTGCGGCCACATTGTTTTTTGTTCCATAAAAACATTATTTTTTATCCAATAAAACAATCCGGCGTCATGATAGGCGGGGTCTAAATCTTGTGAACGTTTGTTTTTATTTTCCGGCCAAATCATTTTTACTTTTTGATTTTCAAGTTTTAAGGCGCGTTGGATAGGGTAATCGTATTTTACAATGGGAAACACAGCATCTGTGTCCGGCTGTAATAGTTTTAGATAGGCTGTTTTTAAATCAACCGGATTGACAAAGGGGGCAGTAGCCAGCAGACAACAAATATTATCAAATTGTAAATTAAGTTTTTCATTGTAATTTTTTATAACTTCTGAGATAACATCAGAGAGTGTTGCAAAATCTCCGGCAGTATCGCGACTTCTTAAAAAAGGAATATTAGCACCGTATTTCCGGGCTAGTTCTGCAATTTGTTCGTCATCGGTTGAGACCATAATCTCGTCAAACAATCCGGATTTAATAGCTGTTTCAATGCTGTAGGCCAAAATCGGTTTTCCCAAGAAATTTTTGATATTTTTATGAGGTATCCGTTTACTACCACTGCGCGCGGGGATGATGGCTATGTTTTTTTTTGTCATTTTTTTTTGTCAGTATAAAATACAAAGATATTAAATGTCAGAAAAAAAAATTTTTACTTTTTCAATGATATAATTTTGTTCATCTTCCGTTAAGCTTGGAAACATCGGTAAGCTTATGGTTTTATTGTAATAAGTTTCTGCCATGGGAAAATCGCCTTTTTTCCAACCGAACCGGCTGTAATAATCCAAAAGATGAACCGGAATATAATGTATTTGGGCTAAAATACCGTTTTGATGTAAAAAATCGTAAAATGATTTTCTATTTTCAACTTCGATGATAAATAAATGATAGGCATGAAATGTATTATTGGGAATTTTTTGAAATTTTACAGGTAAATTTTTAAATGCTTCTCTATATTTCCGGGCTATTTCCTGACGTTTTTTTAAGCCTTTGCCGGCTCTTTTCAATTGGCTGTTTCCAAGGGCGGCTTGTATATCGGTTATACGGTAATTAAATCCCAAATCATGCATTTCGTAATACCAACCTCCTTGTTCATCACGGTTAAAGATACGAAATTTCATATCGTTTTTGGATATACCATGGGTGCGTAATTTTAATAATTTTTGATAAATTTTTCTATCATTTGTTGTAATCATACCACCTTCACCGGCGGCAATATGCTTAACGGGGTGGAAAGAAAAAGCCGTAGTATGGGCAAACTTACCATTACCGGATTTTTGCTTATTGTTTTGACTATCAATAAAATAAGCGCCGGGAGCATGACAAGCGTCTTCAATGATTTTCAGTTGATACCGGTCTGCAATGTTTTTAAGTTTTTCAGTATTTACGGGTAAGCCTGCAAAGTCAACCGGTAAAATTGCCTTAAAAAAACCTTTGGGATGTTGTTTAATAAGAGTTTCTACTTTATCAAGGTCGATTAAATATGTGTCGGGATCTATATCGGCAAAATAAACGTTGGCACCGGTATATAAAGCGGCATTTGCCGTGGCGGCAAAAGTAATGGGTGTTGTTATAACATTATCGCCCGGACCGATACCTTGGGCTATCAATGATAAATGTAAGGCGGCGGTCCCGTTTGATATGGCAACCGCGTAATACGCATCGACGTATTGTGCAAAATTTTGTTCAAATTCTCCAATTTTAGGGCCTTGGGTTAAAAAATCGGATTGGAGAACTTCAACAACGGCTTTTATATCGTCATCGGTAATCTGTTGTCGTCCGTAAGGAATTTTAAAAGTTGGCATTTACAGGTCGAATTTTAGATGTTTTTTCATTAATTCTCTTAATTGTGAAACACTTAAAAACCGGTCATTGTCTTTGGAATTGTAAGAAAATCCGGCAGGGACTTTTATAGCTTGAAGTTCAGTTATAAATTTATCCAAATCAAAATTTGGTTGAGAAGGTAAGATGACATAATATTGTCCCAAATCGTAAGTATAAAAGGCATCTGAGGCGGTGATCATTTCTTCGTGCAATTTTTCACCGGGACGGATACCTATTTCCTTTAATTGACAATTTGGACAAATGGCTTTGGCGACATCAATAATTCTGTAAGATGGGATTTTAGGTACAAAAATTTCACCTCCCCAGGCATTTTTTATAGCATGAAAAATCATGTCAACGCCTTCATCCAAAGAAATATTAAAACGTGTCATTTGTTTGTCGGTGATAGGTAAAATGCCTTCTTTTCGTTTTTTATAAAAAAACGGCATAACAGAGCCGTTAGAACCCATAACATTACCGTAACGGACTACTGAAAATTTAATGTCGCGTTTACCACGAATATTGTTAGCGGCAATAAAAAGTTTATCGGAAGTGAGCTTGGTAGCACCGTAAAGGTTTATGGGCGCAGCGGCTTTGTCAGTAGAAAGGGCTACTACCCGTTTGACATTGGTTGCCAGACAGGCATCAATGACATTTTGAGCGCCTAAAATGTTTGTCTTGACGGCTTCCATCGGGTTATATTCGGCCAAATGAACGTGTTTCATGGCAGCGGTATGAATCACGGTATCTATCCCTTCCATAGCCCGCATCAAGCGTTCTTTATCTCTGACATCTCCTATAAAAAAACGGATACTCTTATATTTTTCATGTGGAAATTCCTGTGCCATTTGGAATTGTTTTTGCTCGTCGCGAGAAAAAATAACCAACCGTTTGACATCAGGATAAGACGCAAAGATACGTCTGACAAGTTGTCTGCCGAGCGAACCTGTCCCTCCGGTAATCAATATGGATTTTTGATTCATACAAATTTATTATGATGAATAACAAAAATAGAAACAATTATTTAAAATACGGTATTTGTTCCGGTAAAATTATTCCTTATACAAATAAGACTGCAAAATCAAAGCGGCACTCACTTGATCAATCAAAGCCTTATCGCGGCGTTTTTTCTTTTTAACACCGCCTTTAATCATCGTATCCAAAGCTATTTTTGAGGTGTAACGTTCGTCTTCCCGTATAACTTCAATTCCCGGATATTTTTTTTGAAATTTTGTGATGAATTTCCTAATATCTTCTTCAATAGGATTGAGCTTTCCAGACAAATCCAAACTTTCGCCAATGATGATTTTTTCTACCTTGTTTTGTTTCAGGTAGTTTTCTAAAAATTGCCAGATTTCCGGAGTTTTAACAGTCGTCAATCCTGATGCGATGATTTGAATGTCATCAGTTTCGGCTATACCGGTTCGTTGTTTACCGTAATCTATACCTAGTAATTTTGCCATAGTGCAAAGGTAAGTTTTTTAGTTAAAAGTTAAAAGTGGAACGAAGTGACATCCCGTATCTGTAAAGAGCGGGATTGAAAATTAGAAGTGTCAAGCAAAATAAATGAAAAACAACATATTTAACGTAGCACAACTAATCGCAAATCTGAAATTGTAAATCTGAAATCATGAAAAATCCTTATTTCCTCAAAATAAACTATTTTTGTAACAAATTTCCGGTATGAAAATAAAGGACGTTATACATATAATTGAAGGGATTATACCGCCGGCATACTCTGAAAGTTTTGATAATACTGGCTTGTTGGTAGGTCATGCGGAAGCAAATTTAAAAGGGGTGTTGGTATCGCACGACACGCTTGAAAGTGTGATAGATGAAGCACTTGAAAAAGGTTTGAATCTGATAGTTAGCTTTCATCCTATAATATTTAAAGGATTGAAATCGTTAACCGGACGCAATTATGTAGAGCGTACCGTGATGAAAGCTATCAAGCACGATATTGCTATTTATGCTGTTCATACGGCATTGGACAATCAATCTTTCGGGGTTAGCGGTATTTTGGCAAACAAATTGGGATTGCAAAATCAAAAGGTATTACAATCGCAGCCGGATACCTTACGCCAATTGGTTACATATGCTCCCGTTGGCGAGGCCGGACGTGTTAGAGATGCATTGTTTGAAGCCGGCGCCGGAACCATCGGTAATTATGCCGAATGTAGTTTTAATGTAAAAGGCACCGGCACTTTCAAACCGCTTGAACATGCCAATCCTTACGTAGGTGAACAGGGTAAAAGGCATTATGAGAAAGAAGAACGTATCAGTGTTATTTATCCCAAACATTTGGAAGCCGGTATTTTAAAAAATTTGTTTGAAAAACATCCTTATGAAGAAGTGGCTTACGAAATTTTGGCTTTACAAAACAGACACAAGGATATCGGCTTGGGTATCATAGGGGACCTGTCGGAACCTTTTGCCGAACTTCAATTTTTAAAACATTTGAAACAACGATTGAATTTATCGTGTATACGGTATTCCGGTTTACGGGGCAGGCCGGTAAAAAAGGTTGCTGTTCTCGGCGGTTCCGGAAGTTTTGCCATAGTGCCGGCAAAAGCTGCCGGTGCGGATTTACTCATTACCGCAGATTTGAAATATCATGACTTTTTTCAAGGCGAAAATCAGATTGTTTTAGCCGATATCGGACATTTTGAAAGTGAACAATATACAAAATTGTTTTTATTTGAGTTACTTACAAAAAAAATTCGTAATTTTGCAGTTGCTTTATCGGAAATAAATACTAACCCTATCAATTATTTGTAAAAAATGGGCAAAACAAAAGAAATGACAGTAGAAGACAAGCTAAGACTTCTCTATGATTTACAGCTTATAGATTCAAAGATCGATGAGATAAAAAACACCCGGGGCGAATTACCTCTCGAAATTCAAGATATGGAAGACGAGATACAAGGACTGCGTATCAGAAAAGAGAAAATTCAGAATGCTATTGATATTCAAAAAAATGAAATTGCCAAACGAAAAATAGCCATTGACGAAGCTAAAATATTGATAGACAGATATAACGAACAACAAAAAAACGTTCGAAACAGTCGTGAATACGAAGCTTTGTCAAAAGAAATTGAGTATCAGGAATTGGAAATTCAATTTGCTGATAAAAAAATTCGGGAAGCCAATAACGAAATAGAAAGATTAAACCAAAAAATTACCGGTTATTCTTATGAAAAAGACGGTAATGAGGTGGTTGTAAAAGGGATAGACGAATTGATAAAACAAAGGGAAGAAGATTTGGCACATAAGCGGGAAGAATTATCCGCTTTGATGAAAGAGACCGAAAAACAAGAGAAATTTTTAATTAAAAAAGCTAGCGCTTTACGAAAAAAAATAGAACCGCGATTATTACGGGCTTATGACCGTCTGCGAAAAAATTTTAAAAACGGTTTGGCAGTTGTTTCTATTGAACACGGGTCGGCCGGGGGATCTTATTTTACCATTCCCGTACAGCAGCAATTGGAAATTCGTACTCGTCAAAAAATTATCGTTGACGAACATAGTGGTAGAATTTTGGTTGATGGTGATTTAGCCAGTGAAGAAAAAGAAAAAATGAATGAAATGTTTGATAATATTTAAATTTCATTTATTCTTATGTTAAAATAATGTTGACTTATTAAAAAACAAATATATATGGCATTTGTTTCATTTTTCTTTTTATATTTACATTAAAATTTCTAAATTATTATTTAGGCATGTTTTTTGAGCATTAATAATCTAAAAAAACAATTATGCAATCTCATCGCCCTATTTTTTCTCGAAAAAAAAAGCATAATATAATTAAAGTTACTAACAATGGTAGCTTATTTATTGAAAAAAAAGATTTTTTTAAACAAGAAAAATTTAAAAAGACACTTCATGATTTATTAGATTCTGACTTAATAAAAAATCTCAATAACAGGAAGTTGCATAATTCTTTGAAATAATGCCTTGGAATTTATTTTTATTTCCTCTTGCTGCGGGTTATCTTTTTTTAACCAGATCATATTTTTTCAAATTCATCCAACAAAGATTAGACAAGCAACGTCTAATATTTGAAACAATTTTAAAAGGCTCATATATCGGAGCATTAGCTTTGATTATACGTTTTATAATTGAGTTCAAATGGCCGGAACTTATTGCAAATGTTTACAATCGATTCCCTTTTAAAGAACATTACACATTAACTTCCATAGCATCTATTCCAATAGCTTTGCTAATGATTTCTTTGAATCTTTTTCTAGATAAACAAAAATATGTAATTCAAGCCATAACAAAAGTTGGCAACGAATTTGAACTAAAACTTAAAGATGCCTTTATCAATGAAAATCTAATCTTAATTTCTTTAAAGAATAACAAATTTTATATTGGTTGGGTTATTAAACTGCCCATCCCAGGTATTTCTGAATATATACGAATTATTCCGGCCATTAGTGGCTTTCGTGATGAAACATTGCAACTTAATTTTACAACACATTACCTTTCAATTTATGCTGATTATGTAGAAAACGGTAATATATTGAATATAAATCAATTAAATACCGATTTAATTATTAAAATGGATGAAATTCTATCTGTGTCATTTTTTGATTTGGAAATGTATGAAAAATTCAAATTAAATGAAGATAGATAATAATTTTATTAATGAAAAACTTTTAGAATACATTGAGCATTTAACTACGCCGCAATCGGAATTGTTGGCGGCATTGGAACGTGAAACTTATCAAAAAACCGTGATACCACAAATGATAAGCGGACATTATCAAGGCCGTTTGTTGAGTTTGCTGTCACGTCTTAAACAACCTGAAAAAATTTTGGAAATAGGGACGTTTACCGGTTATGCAACTTTGTGTCTGGCAGAAGGCTTGTCATCTGGTGGAAAGATAGTTACCATTGATAAAAACGATGAATTTCTAACGATACAAAATAAATATTTTGAACAATCGCCTTATCGAGGGCAAATCAAACAAATTACCGGCAATGCCCGTGAAGTGATTCCCGGTCTGGACGAAAAATTCGATATGGTTTTTCTTGATGCCGATAAACGTTATTATCCGCAATATTTGGAAATGATTCTGCCCAAAATGAAAAAAGGCGGTTTGTTGCTTGCAGACAATACTTTGTGGTATGGCAAAGTTATAGATGAACAAGCCAAAGATGCCGAAACCGCGGCGATAAAACAATTCAACGAAATGTTAGCAGTTGATGATGGCGTGGAAGCAATCATTTTACCGGTACGGGATGGCTTGACTATGGTAATGATTAAATAAATCTTTCAATCCCGCTCCATCAACGTGCGTCAATGTCACGGGACGTCGCTTTCGCTTCGCTTGTTACTTGATACTCGAATTAAAAAATCCCCTTCATTACTTTCGTGTAGTTTTTTGCTTTCAAAGCCGTTTTGCCGGGCAAAGATTCGTAAAGTATTTTCATCGACATAAGTCCAATCAAAGCTTTCTGTTTCGCCTTTGTATTTTATAAAAAAATGTACATCGCCGTAATAATTATTTTCCGGCATCTCGTACCCCTTACCGGTATCATACAAATATTTTAAATCGGAAGAATGAATGAGTGCTTGCCCGCCGGGTGCCAGTAATTCACTGATTTTAATAAAAAGTTTATCCAAATACCGGGCTTTTTGTACAATCCCGACGCCATTCATTAAAAACAAAATCGTGTCATATTGTTCATTGGGATTGTATTCAAAAAAGTTTTGATTGACCACTTTTTTGACGCCTCTTTCCCGAATCACATGACTACTGACCGGCGACCACTCCAAAGCCGTGATATCTTGACCTTGTTGTTGCAAATATAAACTGTGCAACCCGCTGCCGGCACCAACATCCAAGATTTTACCGAAAGATTTTTGTAAAGCTATCTGTTCGGAAGCCGGCATGTTGTCATAATTTCTAAATAAATATGAAACAGGCAGGATTTCTGGCTCGGTCAAATGTGTCCAAGTAACCAAATCTTGCGGGTTATTATTTGTCCAATAATCCCAAAGTGCTTTGCCGAACAAATCTTTTTCAATCATAAATAACCGGTTCTTCGGCAAATGTAACGATTATTGATGAAATGTTAACAACTTATCTGACATATCGACTTCATATCTATCAACATGACCTTTCATTTCCTGTTATCTCAGGATTGTGTTTTCGATTTGGAAACCGTTTGACCGGAATTCATATTTTTCATTTCATCACCGGACATCGGTTTGTCACCGTGGTTGTGTCCTGTACTAACCGGTCCGCCTTCGTGATTCATCATGCTGGTTTTACCCAAGAGTTGTGCCGCAGCATCTACTTTGAATACACCGTTACGAACCACTTCATCGCCGGCTTTCAAACCACTAACTACAATATAGTAATCGCCGGCTTCAGGCCCTAAAATAATTTCACGATATGAAAAATCATTACCTTGTTTAACATAGACTACGGAACGTCTGCCGGTCCATAATACGGCGGTTTTTGGGATGAGCAAGACCGGTTTGCTACCGATCCGGATTTGAACTATGGCATTGACAAACATGCCGGGCTTGAGTTTTAAATCACTATTTGCAATTTCTACTCTGACTTTTGCTACGCGGGTTTGAGGATTGACAAACGGATCGACGTAATTAATTTTACCTGTAAAGGTCTTGCCCGGAATGGCATCTACGGTAAAATTGACCAGGTCGCCTTTGCGGACACGATGTAAGTCACTTTCGTAAGCATTGAGCATAATCCATACACGGTTGAGCGGTGTTATATCAAACAGGCTTTGCCCTTGTTTGACATAATTACCTTCGGCAACAGCCCGTTTTTGTACAAAACCACCGACGGGAGATAAAACCGGAAAACGGGATGCCGTTCCGGGCATTTTTTCCAACGCATCTATTTGGGCCGGGGTCAGATCCCATAATTCCAGTTTGTGACGTGCCGCTTGATATAATGCCGGCTGGCTGTCTTTGTATTGAGCGGCATCTTGTAATTCACGTTGAGCCGTGATTAATTCGGGCGAATAGATATTGGCTATTTTTTGTCCGCGAAAAACTTTTTGTCCTGTAAAATTGATATACAGTTTTTCGATACGACCGCTAAAACGGGCGGTTAGTTTTTCACTCCGGCGTTCGTCCGGCTCTACGATACCTGATAAACTGATGCTTTGCCGGGGAATGGCTTCCTGAACTTTGAATGTTTGAATTTGTGCCAGTTTTATAGCTTCGTCTGACAAACTTATTGCATTAGGGTTGAGTTGAATACTATTTTCGTCTTGTTTTAGCGGAATCAAATCCATCCCGCAAATAGGACATTGCCCGGGGGTATCTTGCCGGATCTGCGGATGCATGGAACAAGTCCAAATTTGATGGTTTTTCATTTTGTCCGCTTGTGTCTTTTCAGTAGTAGATGTGCTTTTTTCAGAATTGTTTCCAAAGAGCCAAGCCCCTAAAAAAAGCCCGGTTATCAAAGTAACAACAGACAAAAAATATTTGTTGCGGGTAATTTTAAGGTTATTCATAATTATTTGTTTTTTAGCGTTTTTTTAAGATATTTTTTCCAATCAAAAATTCAATATCGGCAACACTTTTGTACAAATCGCTCAAGGCTTTTTCGTATTGTATGGCATAATTGATATACCGACGTTGCATACGTAAGATTTCTTCAAAATTTTTATTTCCTCCCATGTATTCTCTTTGCAATATGGTTGTGGAACGTTGCGCCAGTTCTTTTTGACGGGTATATAAATCCAAACGACGCAAAGCATCTTCGTAGCGGGCGTAAGCGCCGGTAAGCTGACTGTCAAGTTTATCATTTAATGCTTCTTTTGCCGATTGTCCGGCCTCTGCCAGTAAGCGGTTTTCCTTGACCATTGCTTTGTATTTTTTACGAAAAACAGGAATGGAAATACCGGCACGTAATATTATGGCATCGTTAAAGCTGGTAGTATTCATACCTTGACCGGTATTGATATAATCTAAGCCGGCAGACAATTTCGGTAAACCAGCTTTACGGGCCAAAACTTGTTTGGTTTTATATGTTTCTATAAGATAATTTTTCTGTTTTATCAAGTGATTATCAGATAGTTGTGTCTTTAAAATTGATAAATTAGGAAGTAATTTTTTTTCCAGATTTGCAGGCAATTCTACAAGGAAATTGTTATCAACGTGAAGCAAATTTCTAAAAGTGTTCAATTGAACTTGCCGCCGGTCTTGAAGATTTTCCAAATCCGTTTTAGCTTGGTTGACAGCCATACGGGCACGCAATTCATCGGTAGCTCCGGCTGTTCCGGTAGCAATCTTGTTTTGTGCCAAAGTTTGAAAACGTTGGAGTAAAGCCAGATTTTCTTTGGTTAGAGCCATCTGTTTATCGATAAAAAATAAATCGAAATAGACTTGTTGCACATCTTTAAACAACTTGGCTTTAGTTTGTTCAAAACCTTCATATAATGCTTTTGCTTTAAAAATTTGACTTTCGCCGGCAACTTTCAAGGTACCAAACCATGGAAACATTTGACTGAGGGAAATTTTAAATTCCTGGGGTCCCGTTTTGGTTTCTACCGGACGTATAAAATAGCCGAATAGCAATTGCGGGTCGGGAAGACTCCGCATTTGCGGTATTTTTTCAAGAGCCGCAAGGTAGCGGTCAAAAGCCGCTTTTACCTCGGGATTGTTCCGGGCTGCTGTTTCCAAATAACCGGATAGTTTATCTTGTGCCGGGCTTATTTGAAAGATTAATAGGATGACGATGATGATTATATTTTTCATTTTTTTTATTGGTTATCTGGTTATTTGATTAATTGGTTATTTGAGACGGTGGCTTCGATACATCCGTCACCTAAAGTCGGCGGACACTCAACCACCTTTGCTTTCGTTTCATAGGTCACTGAGTGATTTTTGCGACGCAGGAGCAAAAATTGTATCGAAGTGACTGGTCGCACTTTACCGCTTTCCACTATAAACTAATAATTTTTCCTGCCACAAACTATACAACACAGGTACCATAAAAATCGTCAGTGTGGCGATCACCATACCTCCGAAAATGGGAACTGCCATAGGAATCATGATGTCAGAACCTTTACCGGTTGAGGTTAAAACGGGCATCAAAGCAATCAGTGTGGTAGCCGTAGTCATAATAGTCGGCCGAACCCGTTTTTTGCCGGCCAACATGATTTTTTGCCGTACTTCCGCTTTGGTCTCCGGTTTTTTCTTGTCAAACAATTGTTTGATATAGGTGCTAATCAATACGCCGTCATCCGTAGCGATACCGAATAAAGCTATAAATCCGACCCAAACGGCAACACTCAAATTGAATGGACGTATCTGAAATAAATCTCTTAAATTCAAATCACCCAAATGTATATTCATAAACCAATCCTGACCATAGAGCCACAACATAATAAAGCCACCCGAAAAAGCCACAAAAATGCCTGAAAAAATCAACAAAGCGCCGGTTATTGAACGGAATTGAAAATACAAAATCAAAAAGATAACCAACAATGCCAATGGAATGACCAACATTAGTCTATTGGCGGCTCTGATTTGATTTTCATAATTACCGGTAAATTCATAATGCACGCCGGCAGGCAGTTTGAGTTGACCACTTTGTTTCATTTTATTGAGATAATTTTGGGCATTTTCTACCACATCCACTTCGGCGTATCCGGATTGTTTGTCAAAAATAACATAACCCAAAGGAAAACTGTTTTCACTTTTGATCATTTGTGGTCCACGGACGTATTGGATATCTGCCAGTTCTTTGAGGCGCACATATTGTTTGGCAGGTGTGCTGATTAAAAGATTGGCAATATCTTCTGGACTGTCACGAAAATCACGGGCATAACGCATTCGTATAGGGTAGCGTTCACGTCCTTCCACGGAGAATGAAAGCGGCATCCCGCCAATCACCGAAGCGATATATTTTTGCAAACGGTTTATTTGCATACCATAGCGGGCAAGCGTTTCTCGTTTGAGCCGGATTTCCAGATAAGGTTTACCTACAACCCGGTCGGCAAAAACACTGGCCGCATTGATACCTTTGACCTGTTTCAAATATTTTTCAATCTGCATACCGGCTTGTTGGATGCTTTTTATATCCGGTCCGAAAATTTTTATCCCCATAGGCGCCCGCATACCGGTAGCCAACATAATCAAACGGGTTTGAATAGGTTGTAATTTCGGTGCCGATGTCAAGCCGGGTATTTGCGTACGGGCAACAATTTCATTCCAAATATCGTCCGGCGATTTGATATGATCCCGCCATTGCCGTAGGTACTGTCCGTTAGGATCACGTATCAGTTGTGCCGTATCGATAACGCGGAAACCTGCTTCCGGGTTATATTTACTACCGTCTTTTAAGATAAAATATCCGTTTTTGTCCGTTTTAAAACGCAATTTTCGACCCTTGGCATCAATGGCATATTCCGGTTTGTAATTGATGACGTTTTCAAACATGGAAACCGGTGCCGGGTCCAATGCCGAATTGACCCGTCCCCATTTTCCGACCACTTGTGTCACTTCGGGTATATTTTGGACGTTTTTATCCAATAAGGCGATGACTTCACGGTTTTCTTCCACGCCTGAATGTGGCATCGAAGTGGGCATTAGCAAAAAAGAGCCTTCGTTGAGTGCAGGCATAAACTCTTTGCCCATCCCAGGAAACGTTTTTTTTAAAGACTGCCAAAAAGCGGTTTTTTGAATAGATCCCGGCATAAATCCGAAAATTTTACCGGCACCTTGCCATGCCAATAATCCCCAAAGAATAATGATAGCCGGCAACAATAAAAATTTAATTTTGTTTGTCAAGGCCCAAGACAGAATTCGAGGATAGAAATAAATAACGGCAGATAAAAAGATTAAAATCATTCCTATAACTAGTGCCGTAAATAAAGTATTGGTCAGTAAACTATGATTAACACCTAGTGGCAACCATTGACGGGTTAAAGCAAATAATACCACTATAATAATCAGAGCAACATTGATATAATCAACATATTTTGGTTTGCCTTTTTGTCTCCAATAACTGGTAAAGTAATTGTTGGTAGCGAGCAAAATGACGATAAGTCCGGTAAAATAATGACCTAAAAAAAACAAAACTATGCCGGTAATGCCGAGTAAAATATTCACGATTTTTCGGATTTTCTGCCGGTCAATACGGATGGAAAATACCAAATATGACAGCATGGGTAAAAATATTGCCCCGATAACTAATGCCGCTAACATGACAAAAGTTTTGGTAAATGCTAACGGACGGAACAATTTTCCTTCGGCTTCCTGCAAAGCAAAGACTGGAAGAAAACTGACAACGGTTGTAGCAATGGCAGTTAAGATGGCAGGTATAACTTCGTTTGTCGCTTCGAAAATGATTTGTAATAATTTTTTGCCGGTTGCCCCTTGATTTTGCGGAAGGGCTTTGTGCCGGATGATATTTTCTGTTACAACGATGCCGACATCTACCATAACCCCGATAGCAATGGCAATACCCGATAAAGCGACAATATTGGCGTCAACACCCATATAGCGCATAGCGATAAATGTTATCAAGACGCCCAAAGGTAACAATGTGGAAATTAGAAAGGAGGCACGCAGGTTGAATACCAGTAACAGCACTACAATGATACTTATCAAGATTTCAAGTGATAAAGCTTCTTCGAGAGTTCCAAGTGTTTCCATAATCAGACCGGAACGGTCATAAAACGGGACAATACTCACTTTGGAAACAGTGCCGTCAGCCAATTTTCGTTCCGGTAAGGCTTCCGATATTTCTTTAATTTTTTCTTTAACGCGTTGAATAACTTGCATGGGATTGGCACCGTAACGTGCGACGACAACCCCGCCAACTGCTTCGGTTCCGGCTTTATCCAGACCACCACGCCTGGGTGCCGGTCCTACTTGAATATGAGCGATATCTTTGAGCCGTACCGGTACATTATTACGTTGTACAATTACGGTTTCTTCCAAATCTTTTACCGATTTGATATATCCCAAAGAACGGATGAGATATTCGGCACGGTTAAATTCCAGGGTTTGTGCGCCGGTATCGAGATTGGAATTTTTGACGGCATTAATCACTTGTCCGATATCAATCCCATAGGTTTTCATTGCTTCCGGATCTATATCTATCTGATATTCTTTGACAAAACCACCAATAGAGGCCACTTCCGATACGCCTTTTACTGACGTTAAGGCGTATTTGACATAAAAATCCTGTAAGGTGCGTAATTCTTGCGGGTCCCAGCCACCGGCGGGATGTCCCAAACTGTCACGACCTTCGAGAGTGTACCAATATACCTGTCCCAAAGCAGTGGCATCCGGCCCCAAAGCCGGTGTGACGTCATCGGGTAATAAACCGGCAGGCAAAGAATTAAGCTTTTCGAGTATCCGGCTGCGTGACCAGTAAAAATCTACGTCTTCGTCAAAAATGATGTAAATACTCGATAAACCGAATATGGAACTGCTTCTAATGGTCTTTACTCCGGGGATACCCACTAAAGAGCTTGTCAGCGGATAGGTAATCTGATCGTCAATATCGCGAGGGGAACGACCGTTCCATTCCGTATAAACAATTTGCTGGTTTTCGCCCAAATCCGGTATGGCATCTACCGGAACAGGATCATCCGGGATAAATCCTGTTTGCCAACCGAATGGCGCCGTAGCGATGCCCCATACTATCAAAACGATTAATAATAGAATGGAAACCAACTTATTTTCAAGGAAAAATTTTATAATTTTAGAGAGCATACTTTCTTTTTTTTTGAGACTTTTAATTGTTATTACGATGGAGCGAAGTGACAGTTTGTCCAGACGGATGCCGGAAAAGAATCTTTTTTTAATTATTTAGATTTCCCGTCAGTTATCATGCCTACTCCTTCTGTTGAAATGACAATCGTTTGTCATTTTGAAGTAGGAATGACTGAGAAATCTATTTGTTAAGATTTCTTGTCACTTTCATTTCTTACTTCGAAAAAGTTCAGCCGAAATGGAAAGTTTTTTTCATACCTTAAACTTTGCCTTACTTTACAATTAGTTTTTTTATAATTTTAGTATCTCCGGCATATATTTCCATCAGGTAGATACCTGTTTTGGAAAAATTGATATCCATTTTCTTTTTAAAATCAAAGTTTTGTTCAAAGACTTTTTGTCCGGTCATATTCATTAATCGAATTTTAGTAACCGGTTTTTCCGATTGGATACTGACGATGTTTGAAGCGGGATTGGGAAAAATGTTCAAATCGAAAGATTGATTCTCTTTAACAGTATTAGAAGATTGCACTACAAATTGTCCCATCATACCGCCGTCTTCATGGGTTAGCATGTGACAATGGTACATATAGGGGACGGTATCATCGGCAAAATCCTCAAATTTGGTAATAAAACGCACGGTTTCCATTGGTTTGACCAATACCACGTCCTTACGACCTTGTTCCGTAGCAGGTGGTGGATTACCGTTGCGGTCCAGAATGTAAAATTGTACATCGTGAATATGAAAAGGATGAGCAATGGCTGATTGGTTCTGTAGTTGCCATATTTCGACGTTGTTCAAAGGAATACTATAATTAATAACGTTCATGTCAAAACTGCTGTTGTTGATAAAAAAGTTGCCGTTGAGTTGGTTCATACCCATGTTTTGCGGTGAAAAAGTCAAAGTTCTGGTAATATTGGCAGTGCTTTCGTCAAGAGGTATGTCATTGGCCAATGTAGCCGGAATGTTTGTAACCGGATTGCTGTTTTGTGCTGTGATATTTATTTGTAAAATATTAAAATCATTACCATTTAAACTATTCGGGTTGTAACCGTTCATTGTCATGTTAGGATTCATGCCGGGTGATGTGGCGCCGTAAATTCCGTTTTGAAGTTCGGAAGCAAAACTTTTAAGAAACAGGATTTGGTTTTCACGTCCGTTTAAATCGATTAAAATTTCGGCTCTTTCACCGGGAGCCATTTGCAGTCTGGTTGTTTGTAATGTGGTGTTGAGTAATCCGCCATCAGTTGTAATTAAATAAAAATTTTCATTATTAGATAATCCTAAATTGAAAACCCTTTGTGATGAGCCGTTTAAAATTCTAAACCGTACCACTTGTGCTGGAACTTCGACAAAAGGGGCTATGGTAGCATTGACCATCACAACTGTGTCGGAATTGGCATGATTGACAATCTGATTGTTGTTGTCAAAAGCTTTTGTTTGTATAACCAGCGGAATATCATCAACGCTGTAAGTACGGGGCAAATCGAGTGCCGCTTCTTCCGCATCTTTAACAATAATCAGTCCGGCAATACCCTTTGATACGTGTAAATCCGTTTTGGTATGCAAATGCGGGTGATACCAATAGGTGGCGGCTTTATCCATTATGGTAAAAGATGGTGTCCAGGTAGCTCCGGCTGCAATAACCGTATGCGGTCCGCCGTCGTTGGCCGCTGAAACGTGCATCCCATGCCAGTGAATAGTAGTATCGTCACTTAATTGGTTATGGACATTGAAATTGACATAGTCGCCTTGATTTAGGATCAATGTCGGTCCTAAAATATCGCCGTTTACCCCCATAGTTTGCGTTATTTGACCGGGAAAAAATTGATATGTCCCGTTTTGTAAATTTAAATTTATATTGGTTCCTGTTAATACCGGCGGAATAAACAATTGGTTTTGTTGTGCTATAAGTGTTAAATTTAACAAGAATAGAATGGTTGGAATTATTTTTTTCATGGTTTGTAATTTTTTATATCACAAAAATAGTTTGTTGAACAGCTGTGCGTGTTATACAATTTTGGAAAAGATTTGTAGAATTATGAGTTAATAGTACCTTGTAGTAAGTACCAGGTAGCAAGTGGAACATTGTGACAAACTATTGATGAAAAAAGCGGGCTAACAATGTTCATTATTCCCCTCGCTTTAATTCCTTAAATTTATTCCGGAATTTTAGTTTTGAAGTTAGTCATTCATTCATTCATTAGTGAGCATAATAGACAATGAATCGGGATAATTTCTCAATTCATCAAAGAAAAAATTTGGATATTAAAAATATTAATTAGATATTTGTCTAAATATTTAATTAAATGAATGCTCTTTTCAAAGCTCTTAACGATCAAACCCGGCGAAAAATATTGGAATTATTAAAAGAGCGGGATATGACTGCCGGTGAAATCGCCGGAAAATTCGAAATGACCAAACCGAGTATTTCACATCATTTGGATTTACTCAAGCGTGCGGGATTAATTACAGGTGAGAAAAAAGGACAGTTTGTTGTTTATACTTTGAATACCAGTATTTTGGAAGATTTATTAACTTGGATTTTAACTTTAAAAAATAACAAAAAATGAATTTAAAAAAGGAGTTCCCTTATCTATTATTAATTGTCATGCCGTTTGTTTATTTGGCATATATTTGGAAAGATTTACCCGGAAAAGTCCCGATGCATTGGAACATAAACGGAAAAATTGACAGATATGGCAGTAAAACCGAATTATTAGCGGTTATATTTATGATGCCGGTTTTGACATATTTAATCTTGTTATTTGTACCGAAAATCGATCCGAAAGGTCAAATTGAGAAAATGGGCAACAAATACGGACAAATTAAGTTTTTCCTGGTAACTTTTATGTCCGTTTTGTCTTTATTCATTATTTATTCGGTTAAAACCCGGACACTTGCTAATCCTAATTATGTTTTTCTATTGATAGGCGTATTATATATCATTTTGGGTAATTATTTTAAAACTATTAAGCCGAATTATTTTATTGGTATCAGAACACCGTGGACGTTGGAAAACGAAACGGTTTGGAAAACAACACACGAATTAGCCGGAAAATTGTGGTTTGCCGGTGGCATTTTTGTAGTTTTATTGAGCATGGTTTTGGATAAATTGGCAAATCTTTATGTATTTTTCACAATAACCATGCTCATCATTTTGATACCTGTAATTTATTCCTATAAAAAATTTCAACATCTGAAAACTCTTGAATAATAAAATTTATTCATATTAATTTTTAACCCGGTCACTTTGATATAATTTTGCTCCTCACGTCGCAAAATCACTCAGTGACCTGCTACGTATGTGTCTGAGTGCTGTGAGCGGAGCGAACAGTGTAACGAAGCAACAAGCACTTCAAGACAATCCCCTCCGGCGAATGCCGGATCGGAACCATCCAGTAACCACTCATCAATTCATCAACTTGCAAGACAAACTTATGGTATAAAAAAATAATCATTCTTTAAACAACCGAACATATAGTGAAACACAACCAATTATCAATTCATCAAAAAATCACTGATGTTCAGGTTTGAGTAAATCCATTACGGTTTTGACCGGACTGAAAGTTGCCAAAGGTACTTCTATAAAAACGGTATTCCAGCCGTCCATAGCGCCATTCCAAAGTCCCGGACGTTCATAAACTTTAACCGGTTTGCCATTGTAGGATTTTTCGGTAACAAACCCGGCAGCTTCATTGACAAATTCTTTCAAATTAAATTTTTTGCCTTCAAAATCCTTGATACTGATGACCAAATCCACAGGATTAAAATGTGTTGATTGTTTTAAAATACTTTGTTGTTGCGGGTCATCAGGATTAATTTGTGCTTTTTCGACAATTTGCAGTGATTTGATACCGTTTTTATCTTTGGCCCAAAAAGGACCGCCTCCGGGTTCACCGGTATTTTTTACCATTCCTGCCACTCGTAACGGTCTATTGAGTTTGTAAGCCAAATAACGTCTTTTACCACTGTTGTTTAGGGTGTCATAGCCTTCAATGAAACGGATATTTAATTTTTGTAAGGCAAAATTTTCAATTTCCGAAAGTGTTTCGCCTATAGGCTTCTCTTTTTGAAGTATTTTCAAATAATGTCTTGTTTTGCCCAATAATTCCATTAAATAACCGGCAAGGATTTTTTTATAATGCACTGTCGTTAGTTGTGCTTCTCCTTTTTGAACGTTATCGATATTTTTGATAAAAATAATATCTGCCTCCAAATCTTGAATATTGTCTATCAAACTACCGTGACCACCCGGTCTGAATACCAATTTTCCAGCATCATCTCTTACTAATTCACCGGTAGCCATATCCAGCATAACCGTATCAGTTTCCGGTTTTTGGTATGAATTGGAAATATCTATAGAATGGTCAAGATTAACTTGTTGCACCAGTTGGTCAAACATTTGTTGATGTTGGGGAGAAATACTAAAAGAAACAATAGGTTTTTGCCGGCCGGTCGCTGTATAGGCACGGACTTCCGTTAAATGTTCTTCAAGGGCTGTTTTAGTAATGTTTTTACCGTAACGGTGAAATTTGATAAAAGCTTTCGGTTTACGGGCATAAGCCAAACCTTCATCCGAAATGGTAAAATGGATTAATTGCCAAACTTGTTCGTTTTCGTCCAGTTGAAAGTAGCCGGGGAAATTTTCTTTGATAACGTCCATCACATCTTGATAGAAAGCATAACCAGGAAAATTATTGAGAAAATCATCCAAATCCGGTTCCATATTTTTTAGCTGATGTTGACGAACAAACCGTTCGTAATAATGTCGCCCGGGTTGGAAATTTTGATGAAAAAATACCCAATCTTTAAACATACGGGTAGCCGCTCCCGATGCCGGTACAAATTTTTGCAGGGTATATTGTTCTTTATTTTGTTCAAACAAATTGAGATATGTCTGTTGTGCCGTTTCATCCGGTTTTACAATACCGTTTGATACGGTTGCCGGTTCAATGACTTTTGTAAACGGTAAGCCGTTATTCAAAATATCAATTTGGCGTTGCACTTCTTCAAGGCTTAGACCGTGTTCTTTTATTTGAGCAATATCTTCCGGAGAGAATTTCATAATTGTTTTTTACAAAGATAAAATTTAGTTGAACGATAAAGGTTAAAAGTTTAAAATTTTTTTTCCCGATTTAATAGCGATTTATTTGATAACCAAAATACCGCCATTTCCAAATTTATGGTAAGACGCATCCATATATTTAAAGCCGTTATGACGTAATATTTTTTCTATTTCTTTTCTCAAAACGCCTTTTCCTTCCCCGTGTATCAATATGAATTCTTTATGATGTTTTCTTTTCATCTCTTGTAAAATCCTTTTGACTTCATTGAGTTGCATCTCAAGTTTTTGAGCGGGAGAAAGATGATGATGTTTTGCTTGAAGTTTCTCAATATGTAGATCAAAAACAGGTATTTTGTTATAATCTTGCTTTATTGTTTTTTTAACAAGTTTTTCTTTTGGTTTATGGAGATTAATCGTGTCTAAAATATTTCCTATTGCAACCACTTTTTCAATCGGTAATTGTAATGTAAAACCATCATCAGTTTTAAAGAAAACCATTTGATTTTCAATTTTTTCCACAGTGCCTTCCAAGTTGTCGTCAATAGCGGAAATTCTATCACCGCGTTTCATTGTTTTCTTTTTTGTTCGTGTTTTTAATCATCTCTTCCAAAGAGGGGATATCCGGATTTTTGTATTTAGATATTTCTTTTTTATCTGTGTCTTCTTTTGGCTTCGGATTGTCATAAGCCCAGTTTTTGGTCGATTTGAATAAACTGTATATTAATATGATGAGTAGAAAAATCATCAACCAGAAGTTTTGTTGATCGTCCGGTTTTGTTTTAATAAAAAAGAGCATACCTCCCGATAGGAATATCAGGAGGAAATAGATAAATTGCGCTCTTTTGGGTTTGTTATGAATTTTCTTGTTCATATTCCGCAATGGATTTTTTGATAATGTCAATAGCTTCACGCAATTGCATTTCGTTGATGACAAGTGGTGGTGCAAAACGAATAATATTACCGTGTGTCGGTTTGGCCAACAGACCGTTTTCGGCTAATTTCAAACAGATATTCCAAGCGGTTTCGCTTTCTTCGGTATCGTCAATTATGATAGCATTGAGTAAGCCTTTGCCGCGTACTTGTTTTACCAGTTTGGATCTATCCACTATTTTTTGCATTTGTTTGCGGAAAATTTTTCCCATTTTATCGGCATTTTCGGCTAATTTTTCTTCTTTAACCACGGTCAAAGCGGCAATGGCCACATTGGCGGCA
The DNA here is from genome assembly GCA_027024205.1 of Flavobacteriales bacterium. Classification (GTDB taxonomy): domain Bacteria; phylum Bacteroidota; class Bacteroidia; order Flavobacteriales; family Flavobacteriaceae; genus WGBX01. The sequence goes on from JALVST010000123.1 coordinate 23,872, forward strand.
ACCGGATTACCTCCAAAAGTAGAACCGTGTTGTCCGGGTTTGATAGCCAGCATAATATCGTCATTGGCTAAGACTGCTGACACAGGATAAACACCGCCGGATAAAGCTTTCCCCAAAATCAAAATATCAGGTTTAACATTTTCATGGTCAACGGCTAATAATTTGCCGGTTCGGGCAATGCCTGTTTGCACTTCGTCTGCTATAAACAAACAACCGTATTTTTCACAAATTGCTTTGGCGCTTTTGAGGTAGCCGTCCCTCGGGACATATACACCGGCTTCCCCTTGAATCGGCTCTACCAAAAATCCAATTGTATTCGGATTAGCTTTAACGGCTTCTTCAAGTGCGTTCAAATTGTCATAAGGGATTTTGGTAAATCCGGGTGTATAGGGACCAAAATGGTCTCTGGCTTCCGGATCGTTGGAAAACGAAATAATCGTTGTAGTACGTCCGTGAAAATTGCCTTCGGCGACGATGATATTCGCTGCATTTTCCGGGATACCTTTTTTCTCATAAGCCCATTTTCTAGCCAGTTTAATAGCAGTTTCAACGGCTTCGGCACCGGTGTTCATCGGTAAGAGTTTGTCATAGCCGAAATATTCCGTGGCAAATTTTTCGTATAAACCCAATTTATCATTGTAAAAAGCTCTTGAAGTCAGAGCCAAACGTTCGGCTTGTTCTTTAAGGGCATTGACTATTTTCGGGTGTCCGTGCCCTTGATTGACCGCTGAATAAGCGGATAAAAAGTCAAAATATTGTTTTCCGTCTACATCCCACAGATAAACGCCTTTACCTCTTGTCAAAACAACGGGAAGCGGATGGTAATTATGAGCGCCATACTTATCCTCATAAGCAATAGCTTGCTCTTTGGTTAATGCCGGATTTATTGTTGTATTCATTTTTCGATATTTTTTTATGGTCAAAAATAAGAATTTACGGGGATAATAGATTGTTTTTTACGAAAAAATATTTTTTTTACAAATCTTTATTTTAAGGGCGTTTACAGGCTATCCGCTTGTAGTCGTCTTGTTCCGCTCTGTTGTTTTAACGGCGGTGCGGGGGCTTCCTCCGGTCGCCGCCACCCGCCGTAAAACAATCAGGCGCAACTGCGACGAGCTACCGCTTCTATCCTTAACGCAGGGCAAACGATTGGTGAGATAATTTTGTCGCAAGTGTCAAACACTCTCAGGAAATAGCGGGAAAATGAAAAAAAACAATTTGTAACAAAAATTTTCTATAATAATATCACCCTTTCGGGGTTTCACCGGTTATATTTATCGGTTAGTATATACGCCGTAGCGGGCTTATATTCTCTTGTTTTTTTGATTTACTCATCAAAGATAGCAAAATTTCTGCGAATTTTATAAATTATCTACCGACAAAAATTCTCAGAATTTTTGCGGTGTAAGGAAGCCCAAACCAACCAATTAAGCACCAAATCCCGTTATGGGGTATATACATTGTTGGCGGTAGTATTTATTTTTCCATTTTTCCTTTTCGGTTAACGGTTCTTGATTTCCAATAATATCAACGTCTAATTCTATCTTTTTTTTCTGATTTCATTATATCAAATTTTAATAATTCAAACGCCTTATTGTTGTTGTTTTTTTGAGTTTTATTTTATAAATCAAAGGATAAATTTAGATTACCACCTAATCCGTCTCGTATTATTCTAATCAATGTTGATAATCTGATATCGCTTGCATTATTTTCAATCCTTGAAATATAACTTTTTGTTGTTCCAACCTTTTCGGCAAGTTCTTTTTGCGTTAAATGTTGTTTTTTTCTTGCTTCTTGAATTAGGACACCAATTTTGAAAGCTTCAAAACCTTCATCAAATTCATTTCTGGTTTTGGTTCCTTTTTTACCATATTTTTTATCAATGTGGTCGTCCCACGATGTAATGTTCTTATTTGTTTTCATAATATTCCTTTTTTAATTTCTCAGCTCGTTTAATTTCATTTTTAGGTGTTTTCTTTGTTTTCTTTTGAAATCCGCTTAATAAGATTATTAAATCTCCGTTATCAAAGAAACAAAATATTCGATAAATTCCTTTGTTAGCATCCACTCTTATTTCCCATAAATCATCAGTGTTTGTCAATTTCTTAAAGAATTTCTTTGGCACAATCGGTGTTGTTTTAATCAACTCCATTGTATAATCAATCTTTAATTGAACTTTTGCGTTTTGATTATTATAAAAATCCCAAAAGTGATTTTTATAAATGCCAATATTTCTATTTTTCCGTTCTTTTTTACTAAATTGCTTGTATTTTACTTGCAAAGTTATCTAATTAGATAACATTATGCAAATTTTATTCCTTTTTTTTACAAAAAATTTATTTGGGAATTATTTGATTTATAACAAATGAAAAGAAATTTTAAAAAAATCTGTTTTAATTATTTTTTGTTAGTTTGTATTCGTTTTTATTACCGCCAACGGTTATCTCTTAATAAAAGCTGTAATTTGCACATTGGTACGATTTTGTTCTTACGCCCTAATGTAAGTCAGGGTCACTCAGCGACCTTTCGTCAATTTAAAAGACGTAAATACAGTATGAAACGAAAAATATTCATAAAAACACTTAAATATGCAATGAATCACAACAAGTCATTAATTCATCAATATACAAATCGAACTTATGTTTTGAAACGAAAAGAATTCATAAAATACATTAGTTATCATTGAAGTACGATAAATCATCAATTTCAAAGACGAATATAAGGTATGAAATAATGAGCAAACATCAAGGAATGCAATACACTATGAACCGGAACAAGTCCTCATTTCCTCAATTCATCAAAACAAAGTCGGTTGGTCGTTATCATCCGGTTTCTTTTGTTCTGACTCATCGATCTTTTCTTCGGGTTTTGGAATTTTAATTTCAAACGGAATATCATCCGGATTTTGCTCAACCGGGTCATTTCCTGCATCCGGTTCCACACTTTCTACGGTAGGCGGTTCATAAGTCAAAGAAGGCAGGATTTCTATTTTCTTAATTTTTTTCTTACTTAAAAGATTACCTTGCGCTTTGATACCTTTGATACCGATAAATTCGCCAACATTTATCTCTTGTGGCGGCTTTTGATCTTTGCCACGCTCTTTGGTAAAATGCAGGTTCCAAACCGGTAACCAATCATAAGCAATTTGTAAGAGTTGCGCATTTTCAGGGATAAAAGCTTCTTCGCGTTTAAGATCGTCTATCAGAAAACGTTTAATAAAATACCGGTCTTTATCTTTATCGTAATAGGCGGCGGTAACGGGTTTTCCGGGTTCGTATTTTTCTAGCAAGATCATATTATCCGGAAAATGTTTTTCGAGGTCGGGAATAAATTTGGAGACACGACCGTCTTTCAAAATCATTACCAGTTGGTCATTGCCGCTGAATTCTCCCAAAAATTTGCCGCGTTCTTCGGTATTGAGGCGTTGTACCACTTCGTCAAACCAGATTTTACGAGGTTTTAAGGTCGAAACGCCTGCTTCTTTGAGTTTAATGGTTTTGACAGGCAATTTGGTTACAAGATTGCCCCGTACACCACGGCCTTTGATAGTCAAATCTTTAAAATCAATATCGAATTTTGTTTTCCGCAAGCTACCGGTTTGTCGCAGGTAAACGGTTACTACTTCGGCTTCGCCGTTTGGGTTGACAGATAGATATAAAATTTCCGATCCGGGATTGCCGGAAGTTAAGTCATATTCTTTGTCACGGGTTACGCCGCTGACAAAAAAGCGTTTCATATATGAAGGACCGCGTTTCCCGTCCCGGTATATCATGTTGTAAATTGTGCGTTTATCTTTTTTCTTAAAAACGTTGATGTAAATAATGTCTTTACCGAAAAACTTTTTATCGGTCACTTTGGAGACCATCATTTTACCGTCTTTACGTATCACAATAATATCGTCTATATCCGATACATCGGCAACATATTCGTCTTTACGTAAGGATGTGCCTGCAAAACCTTCTTTACGATTGACATACAATTTGACATTACGCATGACCACTTTGGTCGCTTCGATATCTTCAAAAGCTTTTATTTCGGTTTTACGTTCCCGTCCTTTGCCGTATTTTTTCTTGATATTTTTAAAGAAGTCAATCGTATAATCGATAATGTGTTCCAGATGATGTTGTTTCTCGGCAATTTTTTCTTCGATTGCTTCGATATTTTTACGGGCTTTGTCTATATCGTATTTAGAGATTCTCTTGATTTTTATTTCGGTCAGCCGCACGATATCTTCTTCGGTAACAGGCCGTTTCAGATGTTTAATGTGCGGTTTTAAACCTTTATCAATAGCTTTGAGAACGCCTTCCCAAGTAGTTTCCTGTTCAATATCACGATAGATACGGTTTTCGATAAAGATACGTTCCAACGAAGCGGCATGCCATTGGTCTTGAAGTTCTTGCAATTCGATTTCCAATTCTTGTCGCAACAATTCCACGGTGCGCCGGGTCGAGCGTTCCAAAATTTCGCTGACGCCTAAAAACAACGGTTTATTATTTTCTATCACTACGGCCAAAGGAGAAATGGACATTTCGCAGTTGGTAAATGCATAGAGTGCATCAATGGTTTTATCCGGCGATACGCCCGGTGGTAAGTGCAAACGTATTTCGACATTTTCGCTCGTGTTATCTTCTATTTTTTTGACTTTTATTTTTCCTTTGTTGTTAGCCTTGATGATACTGTCAATCAGGCTGCCGGTAGTTGTTTTGTAGGGAATTTCGGTAATAACGAGTGTCTTGTTATTTTCTATTTTGATTTTTGCCCGTATCCGAATTTTACCGCCACGTTTACCGTCGTTGTAATTGCTGACGTCTATCATACCGCCGGTAGGAAAATCGGGGTACAAGGAAAATTTTTTGCCTTGTAAAACTTTAATAGATGCGTCTATCAGTTCGTTAAAATTGTGGGGCAGAATAGTTGTAGATAGTCCGACGGCAATCCCTTCGGCCCCTTGCGCCAAGACGATGGGAAATTTTGCCGGCAGATTGACCGGTTCTTTTTTACGCCCATCGTAAGAAGCCGCCCAAGTAGTAATTTTCGGATTGAACAACACATCCAAGGCAAATTTTGATAAGCGGGCTTCAATATACCGTGAAGCAGCGGCACTGTCGCCTGTCAAGATATTACCCCAGTTTCCTTGTGTATCTATCAGCAGGTCTTTTTGTCCCATATTGACCATGGCATCGGCAATGGAGGCGTCGCCGTGCGGGTGGTATTGCATCGTATGTCCGACCAGATTGGCAACTTTGTTGTAACGGCCGTCGTGTAATTCACGCATGGCGTGCATAATACGGCGTTGCACAGGCTTAAAACCGTCTTCAATGGCCGGCACAGCCCGTTCCAAAATCACATAAGAAGCATAATCCAGAAACCATTCTCTGAATTTGCCTTTGACTTTTTTGATACTTTCTTGTTCGTTATGTTGCTGTTCTTCGTTCATTCGTATGGAATAAAATATTTTTTTTTAATCTACCAAGGTTTCTTTAATGACCGATTTTAATGCTTTTATTTCTGATTTTGAGAGTTCTCCCAAAGTTTTGATAATACGCTGTTTGTCAATCGTCCGTATTTGATCTACTACAATCCAACTTGTTTTATCATTATATGAAATTTTAACACGGGTTGGATAATTATTTGAAGTAGAAGTAAGCGGTACAATTATAATCGTACGAATATGTTTATTCATTTCGTTAGGTGAAACAATGACACAAGGTCTTGTTTTTTTTATTTCACTACCAATAGCAGGATCAAGATTTACTAAAATTATTTGGTATTGCTCAAACTTCATTCTTCAAAAATTTCATCCTCAAAAATATCATCAATTAACAATTTATCATCTTCTTTACGACGCATCTCTTCAAAAGCTTTTTCCCAACCCTGACGAGGGGTTTTTACCGGTTTGATGATGAGATAACCGTTTTTTAAAATCAATTCTACTTTATCTTTAATATGGTATTTGTCAAGAATGGTTTTAGGAAGTCTTAAACCTTTTGAATTACCTATTTTGATGATTGACGCTTCCATAATATTTGCTTTTATGTAATTACAAAGTTAATACATTTTTCAATAAGTTTTACAAAAAAATTTAATCAATTATTCTCTCTCAATCACATCCAATTCAACTTTCAGATTATCGATGATAAAGCGTTGACGGTCAGGTGTGTTTTTACCCATATAAAAACTCAATAATTCTTCAATAGACAAATCCGGATCCATCATTACCGGTTCCAACCGGATATCTTTACCGATGAAATGCTTAAATTCGTTTGGCGATATTTCCCCCAAACCTTTAAACCGGGTGATTTCCGGTTTACCACGTTTGCTCAATTTTTTGATAGCCGCTTGCTTTTCTTCTTCACTGTAACAATAAATGGTTTCTTGTTTGTTACGCACGCGGAACAAAGGCGTTTCCAAAATATACAGATGACCTTCTTTAATCAGTTCGGGAAAGAATTTTAAGAAAAACGTCAAGAGTAACAACCGGATATGCATTCCGTCCACATCGGCGTCGGTGGCAATCACGATATTGTTGTAACGCAGGTTTTCCAAACCGTCTTCAATATTGAGTGCCGCTTGCAAGAGGTTAAATTCTTCGTTTTCGTAAACGACTTTTTTGGTTAGTCCGTAAGAGTTGACTGGTTTGCCACGTAAACTGAATACGGCTTGTGTATTGACATCCCGTGATTTGGTTATGGAACCACTCGCCGAATCACCTTCGGTAATAAACAAAGTGCTTTCGAGTCGGTTTTCTTTTTTTAAGTCGTTGTAATGGACCCGGCAGTCGCGAAGTTTTTTATTATGTAAACTAACTTTTTTGGCGCGTTCACGGGCTAATTTTCTGATGCCGGACAATTCCTTACGTTCGCGTTCGGCTTGAATGATTTTTTGCAAAATAGCTTCGGCTGTTTCGGGATGTTTGTGCAGGTAATTATCCAATTCACGTTTGATAAAATCATTGACATATGTGCGAACGGTAGGCAGGCCGTCTCCCATCTCCGTTGAGCCGAGTTTAGTTTTGGTCTGTGATTCAAATACCGGTTCAATCACTTTGATACTGATAGCCGCCACTATGGATTTTCGAATATCCGAAGCATCGTAATTTTTGCCGAAAAAATCACGAATGGTTTTAACGACGGCTTCTCTAAATGCCGCTTGATGGGTCCCGCCTTGGGTGGTATGTTGTCCGTTGACAAATGAATAATACACTTCACTGTATTGGGTTTTGCTATGGGTCATCGCTACTTCGATATCTTGCCCTTTGAGGTGGATAATCGGATAGCGGCGGTCTGATTCGGGAATATTTTCACTCAACAAATCTTTAAGCCCGTTTTCGCTATAAAATTTTTCGCCGTTAAACCGGATGGTCAGTCCGGTATTGAGATAAATATAGTTTTTGAACATTCGCACGAGGTATTCGGTGCGAAATCTGTATTTTGGAAAAATTTCAGGATCGGGAGTAAATTCAACATAAGTACCGTTTTTTTGGGTAGTAGCTTCTAAATCCGACTCTTCAATCAGTTCGCCACGGCTAAATACCGCCCATTTGGTTTGTCCGTCTCGAAAAGCTTGTACTTTAAAATATGATGATAAAGCATTCACTGCTTTGGTGCCGACGCCGTTTAACCCGACGGTTTTTTTAAAAGCACGGGAGTCGTATTTACCACCGGTATTCATTTTAGAAACTACATCAACAAGTTTGCCCAAAGGGATACCCCGTCCGTAATCGCGAACGGAAACCATAGTGTCATTGAGTTGTACCGTTATGGTTTTGCCGGCTCCCATAACAAATTCGTCAATGGAGTTATCCATTACTTCTTTGACCAAAATGTAGATGCCGTCATCAGGAGACGAACCGTCTCCTACCTTCCCGATATACATGCCGGGACGCATACGGATATGCTGTTTCCAGTCAAGCGATTGAATGTGTTCTTCTGTATATGCCGTTTGTTTTTTTGCCATAAAAAAGTCCGGAATTTATCAGCTCGCAAGATAATAAAGAATAAAATGTATTTGACGTAACAATTGTGAAATTTATTAACAATCCATTGTTAGTTGAAAGTTTAATGTTAAAAGTTGAAAGTTCGATTTCGAGTTGAGTAAAAAGAACTCATAAAAATTGTTTATTTGGATGGCTTTGAAATTAAAAAAACACATAAAAACTATAAAAATAGTCAAATAACTACAAAAATAGTTGTGTAACTAAAATAATAGTTGTATGTTTGCAGTGAAAATACAATTGAAGGTTATTATTTCTGATAATTAAAAAAAAAATAGAAGTGTTATAAAAAATAATCTAGAAAGTCATAAACTATTATCAGATAACGATATAACCAAATAACCAAATAACCAAATAACCAGATAACCATATAGTTATGAAACAAAGATTAACCCTGAAAGAAGAAGAATTGATGCAAGTGCTTTGGCGTTTGCAAAAGGCATTTGTAAAGGAAATTGTAGCAGCATTACCCGAACCGCGTCCGCATTACAATACGGTTTCGACCATTATCAGAAAAATGGTAGATAAGGGATTTGTCGGTTATGAGAGTTTTGGTAATACGCACCGGTATTATCCGTTGGTGTCAAAAAAAGCTTATACTGAAAATTTTATGCAAAAAGCATTGCGGAATTATTTTGACAATTCTTATAAAAATATGGTCTCGTTTTTTGCCAAAGAGCAAAAAATCAGTGCTGACGAATTGCGTGAAATTATTGAATTGATTGAAAATCAAAATAAGGAGAAATGAATTTAATTTATATTGTAAAAGTTAGTGCTTTAACTGCTGTTTTGTGGCTGATATACAAATTGTTACTTCGTAAAGACACTTTTTTCAATGCGAAGCGGTTTTATTTTATAACCGGTATGTTTATTTCGTTTTTATTGCCTTTGTGGCGCATTAAAAAAGTTATTCCGGTTGACACAACTTCATTACCTATTCCTATTAATAATTTGCTTACCGACAAAACTGTGGCTAATAATTTGCAGCAAGGTTTTGATTGGAACAATTTATTGTATGTTTTGTTTGCGGGAACGGTAGTTTTATTGCTTAAAATGTTGATAGACTTAACCGGTATTTACAGGTTGATTGCGAGAGGTGTCAAAGAGCAAAAAAACGGATTTGTATTAGTTAAAGTTGACAAAGTCATTTCCCCATTTTCATTTGGAAAATATGTAGTCATTAACCCGAAACAATTTACAGCGGAGGAACAGCAAATGGTAATAGCGCACGAACAGGTGCACATAAGTCAAAAACACAGTATTGATGTATTGCTTTCTAGTGTTTTTACGGCTCTGCAATGGTACAATCCTTTTGCATGGCTATGGCGCAATGATTTGATTGAAAATCTTGAATTTATAGCTGATAATCAGGTAGCAAAACAAGTGGCATCAGTCAAAAGTTATCAATATTTGTTATTAAAAACCGGTGTAGAAAATCCGTTACCGGCTCTTGTTAATAGTTTTTATAAACCCAATTTAAAAAATAGAATTATGATGTTACAACAACAAAAATCTCAAAGTATTAAATTATTGAAGTTCGGTATTTTATTGCCGTTAATTGCTCTGTTTCTTTACGGTTTTAATACCGAAAAAGTTTATGCGCAAAATAAATCAAAGCATTACCTTATTGATAAACATACGACTGCAAAACAATTGAAAGAGATAGAAAAAAATATCAATAAAGAAGCTGAAAAATTTAAGGTTCATTTTGGCAACTTAATGTATATAGAGGATAATTTGGTAAATGTTGATGTGTCAACCCATTATTTCACTACCGGAAAAGACACTAAATTACGAATCCAAAATGAAAAAGGCATTTTAGAAACTACCTTTTACATTAAAGATGGCATTTTTATTCTTTCTCAAAAAGAAGAAAAGACATTTTCAATATATGATGAAGGTGTAGAGGTGACTACTTCTGATAACAACAGCAAGTCATTTACTACAAGTTCTCTTCAAGTGAAACATTATACAAAAGATGGCAAAGAAGCCAAAACAAAATCGAATACCGGTGTCATTCATTACCATGAGAAAGATTATTTTTACACTAAATCCGGTAATGATTATCGTTTTTTTGATATTTCCGGTTCTGAAACAGACCCGGAAACTTCCAAAGTTTTACTTGATGAATTAACAAGCAGGCAGATATTCTTGATTGACAGTAGTGTAGTAGATTCAAAAAATCCGCCGCTTTATATATTGGATGGAAAAATTATTTCCAAAAAAGCCGTGGAAAAACTTCCGGCTGATAATATACTTAAAATCACGGTGTTGAAAGGTGATGCGGCCAAAAAGAAATACGGAGAAAAAGGGAAAAACGGTGTAGTAGAGATTACATCAAAAAAAAAGCTAAACAACCCGTTACATAAAACAAAATAGTCCAATAAGTTTGGTGTTTCCGGCTATGCCGAGAGTCAATAATACTTATCTTTATTGGACTATTTTTTATCAGACCTACCGGGTTTTGTAAACCTGGCAGGACTATTATCCTCAATTCCTCAAATTAATAGCAGAATTATGGTATAAAGCGTTATACAAACATAAAAAGCCAAATTTTCTATGAAGCACAAAAAGTCCTCAATTCCTCAAAATTATAGTTTAAAGCAGTAAACAATCCTCTAAACTCAAAGTATTCTGTGAAGAATAACTTTTAACATTCAACTTTCAACTCATTTATTTCCCCTGCCTGTCAATCACATCGAGTTCCGTGGCAAAATAGACCATTTTAGGGCTGAATTTGAGGTGTAATTCGTTTAAAATAGGATATAATTCCTTATCGATAAATTGTTTTAAATCTGCCTGATTGTCAGCGGCAAACTGAATTGAGTAGGAGTTACCTTGTGCTTCATCGACCATGATTTTGCTGGTTAAAGAAGATTTAAGCAAACCGCTGTTCAGCATTTTGGGGATAAATTGCTTTTTAATATAATCCAGCCATTCTTTCTCTATGGATTTTTCGACGTTGAATGTGATGTTGTAAATGTACATAGTATTGATTTCAATTGTTATTCATTCGTTTATGCCAAAATAATCTAACTGTTTTTCCTTTTTTAATAGCGTAATTATAAAATGAAATGTCCCGTCTTCTTTTGGGGTTTTTGTATAATATTCTCTTTTCAAATATTTGTCGGTTTCAAAATTAATTGTGTCATGTGTTTTATATCCTGCTTCTGGATAGTCTTTTTGAATGTCAGAAAAAATTCTTTTAAAAGATTTTGATTGTCTTATTTGATTGGAAATCGAATTAAAATCGGAATCGGATATTTTCAATGTAAAAGTATGGGAATAATCAGAAAATCCACCGCTTTCATTTTTCAGTATTTTAAAGTCTTTTTTTAATTCAATATGATGCCAAGAGAGTATTTTCCGGGCATCTTTTTTACTGAAAGTCCAATCCGATAGCCACGGTTGTATAGCAATCAGGATAAATCCAATCGTTAGAATTGAAGAAAATATTATTCCTAATTTTTTTCTTCTCACTAATCTAAATCCCCAGCATGTAATGAATATTATTTGAAAAGCAAAAATAACCGGCCAAATAAAAATTACAAGAAAATCTAATTCGCCAATTAATGACCAAGTAATGATTATACCGAGAATTACACTTACCAAAAGACCTGTGTTTTTTTTATTGCTCTTGTAAGGTAAATAATAACACAAAAATGTTAAGATTATTAATATTGAAGCGGAAATTATATAAAATGGCCTCATACGAAAACAACAATATGTTTTGGATAATAATTTACTTATTATTTTTTATTACTATTTGATAATCAAATCATTTTTATGCAAATAATCCGCAATTTTACGGTTGTCGGACAGGTGCGGCAGTTTGTTTTGTCCGCCCAGTTTTCCTATGGATTTCATATACCGGTCAAAAGCACCTTTTTTAACAGGTGTAATAACGGCGGAGCGTAAGATTTTTCCGGTTATCAGGTCCTTGTAATACACATTTTGCGCTTGCATACTTTGGTCGATAATCCGGGCAAATTCATTGATATTTTCAGGAGCTTTTACAAATTCAATAAGCCATTCGTGGTAGGGTAATCCACTAGCGGGATTGATTTGTGGTGCCACTGTAAACTCGCTGATGCTAATGCCGGTTTTCGTCATGGCCTTTTGAATGGCGGTTTCCACTTCTTTGGCAATCACGTGCTCGCCGAAAGCCGATATAAAATGTTTAATACGTCCGGTAACTTTCAGGCGGTAAGGCGTGGTAGAAGTAAACATCACCGTATCGCCGATATTGTAAGCCCATAAGCCGGCATTGGTGCTGATGATAAGAGCATAATTGACACCGGTTTGTACATCTTTAAGTGACAAACGGGTGGGGTTTTCGTCAAAAATTTCGTTTGCGGGGACAAACTCGTAAAATATACCGTGATGGGTTAATAGTAATAAATCGTCACGTTCCGGTTTGTCTTGATAAGCAAAAAATCCTTCCGATGCCGGATACAATTCGATATTGTCAACATCTCTCCCTATTAATTGTCTGAACTTTTGGCGGTAAGGTTCAAAGTTCAAGCCGCCATAAACAAACAAATTAAAATTTGGAAAAATTTCACCTACCGGTTTACCGGCTTTTTGAATGAGTTTTTCAAAATAGATTTGCACCCAAGACGGAATACCGCTGATAAGTCGCATATCTTCTTTGAGAGTTTCATCCACAATAGCGTTTACTTTGGTTTCCCAATCTTTGATAGTATTGGTTTTCCAGCTTGGCATCCGGTTTTTTTGCAAGTATTTGGGGACATAATGGGCTACAATACCTGACAACCTTCCGGTTTTGATACCGCCTACTTCATCTAAAACGGGGTCGCCTTGCAAGAAAATCATTTTACCGTCCACAAAATCGGCTTTGCCGGTTTCATAGATATAATGGAGTAAAGCGTGTTTGGCTGCCATCACGTGAAAAGGCATTGATTCTTTACTTATAGGAATGTATTTGGTCCCCGAAGTTGTTCCCGAAGTTTTTGCAAAATAAATGGGACGGCCTTTCCATAAAACATTATATTCACCGTTGATAATTCTGTCAATGTAAGGTTTGATGTCTTCGTAAGTTCTGATGGGAACGGCTTTTTTATAATTGTCATAAGTTGTAATTTGTTCAAACTGGTGGTCTTTTCCAAACGCTGTATGGCCGGATTGCGAAATTAAATACCGGAACATTTTTTGTTGTGCTGTGACTGGTTGTTTTATCCATTTTTGATTTTTTTTGACAATATAAGACGCATAAACTTTGGATAATTTGGCTTTAAGACTCATAAATCATGGTTTAAAATTGATAAAATCAACCGGATTAACAGGTATATCATTAATCCAAAGTTCAAAATGCAAATGTGGTCCGGTCGTTTTTTTACCGGTATTTCCTGACAAGGCAATGACTTCACCTTGGTTGACGAAATCACCGGTTTTTCGCAACAATTTTTGATTATGTTTGTATATGGAGATAACATTATTAGGATGTTTGATGATAATTGTGTTGCCGGTGTCAGGTGACCAATCGGCAAAAATAACCCGTCCCTTGGCTATACTTTTGACAGGTGTCCCTTTTTTTAAGGCTATATCAATAGCATAATGTTGCCTGCCGGTATCAAATTTATTGACAATGATCCCTTTTACCGGCGGTATAAAATTATATGTCAAACTGTTTTTTTGATGATTTACTTTAAAGCGTTCCCTTTGGGCAACTTCTTTGCGTAGCACGGAGTCCATTTTACCGGCAGATAATTTTAATGTGTCGGGGTCAAAGTTTTGGGTTTGGTAAGTTTTGTTAAATTCTTCTATTGTAATTTCGTTGTTCAAAACTTTTTTTAATTGCTCGAGATAATAGGTGTTTACCAATAAAGCTTTTTTTAGTGAATCGGTTTTTAATTGTAAATGAATGGCTTTCTTTCGCAAGCCCGGTGCATTGTTATATCCGGGAATATAGGTTTTAAGAGGTGTAAAGGCAATTAAAACCGTGGTTATAATTATCAAAAAAAATGCAAATAATCCGGTAAATACAAAAACATTGAACCGGTTTAATTTGAAACTGAATTTTTCTTCATACGTATCATCATTAATTATCAAAATACGATAATGATAAGTAAGTTTCTTAAAAAAACCGTTCGATTTTTTTTTCTTCTTCTTAGTTGGCATTGTTAAATATTTTTGTAAAAATACAAAATTTGTTTTTGTAAAACCGGTTTGAAATAAAAAAAGCCGCCCGGTAAGGGACGGCTTTAAGTAATTATAAATAAATCGAAAAAATTTACTTTTCTTTGGCCGCGGCTTTGGCTTCTTGAACAGCTTTCATGGCGGCTCTTGACATTTTCACTTGAACGGCAACGACGTTGTCCGGGTGCATTAATTTGTATTTGTCATTGCGTAATTCGGAAACGTAAACTTTGTCTCCAATATCCAAATGGCTGATATCAACTACCACGGCATCGGGTAGATTTTCAGGTATAGCTTTGATTTTGAGTTTTTTCATGGTTAAAGTCAATGTTCCCCCTTTGATAACTCCCGGAGCAACCCCGGTTGTTTTTACCGGAACGGTTAAAGTTACTTCTTTGTCAGGGAATAACCGGAAAAAGTCAACGTGTAAGATTTTGTCTGTTACAGGGTGAAATTGAATATCCTGCATTATGGCTTCATGTTTAGAGCCGTCTTCCAATTCAATCACTACGGTGTGCGTTTCCGGAGTGTAAACCAATTTTTTGAACTCACGTTCATCTGCAGAAAAGTGCATGGGTTCGCCACCGCCGTATAAAACGCACGGGACTCTTCCAGCATTACGTAAGGCTTTGGTTGCCGATTTGCCCACGCTTTCTCTTTTGGAGCCTTTGATTGTTAATGATTTCATTTCGTTTTGTTTTTATGATTAAACATTTTACTTTTTCTTTTTGCTGTTGCTAAGTCTTTAACGTTACATAATAAACTTGGAACTGATAGATTTATGAACGTGCACGTTAAACATAACATCGGCAAAAAGAGGGGCGCAAGATAGCACTTTTATTTTCTTTGACAAAATTTTTCTCGGAATTGAATCGGTGACGATCAACTCTTTCAATTGTGATTCGGCAATACGTTCTTGTGCGTTGTCCGAAAGTAGTGCATGTGTGCAAACTGCCCGGACACTTTTGGCACCTCTATCTTTCATCAATTGAGCTGCTTTGACCAATGTTCCACCCGTATCTATTATGTCATCGACTAATACGACGTTTTTACCTTTAACTTCTCCAATCAATTCCATTTTACCGATAACATTGGCACGTTTGCGTTGTTTGTAACAGATGACAACATCACTGTTTAAAAATTTGGAATAGGCATAAGCACGCTTGGAACCACCCATATCAGGGGAGGCAATTACCAAATTATCCAAGTCGAGATTTTGAATGTAAGGTATAAAAATAGTACTTGCATATAGATGGTCAACGGGAATTTCAAAAAAGCCTTGTATGGGGTCGGCGTGTAAATCCATTGTAATGATTCTTGAAGCGCCGGCAGCCTGCAACATATTGGCAACCAATTTGGCAGCTATCGGGACACGAGGTTCGTCTTTCCGTTCTTGACGCGCCCATCCGAAATAAGGAATAACCACATCGACAAATTCGGCTGATGCCCGTTTGGCGGCATCTATCATCAATAAAACTTCCATTAAATTGTCTGCCGGAGCAAAGGTTGAACCGATGATAAAAACCCGTTTTCCACGAATTGATTCTTTGAAGGAAGGTTTAAATTCGCCATCTTTAAAACGTTGCAATTCCATTTTGCCGAGATGAAGTTCCAAGGCTTTGGCAATTTTATTGGCCAAATCTTTACTTTGACTGGCAGCAAAAACTTTAGCTTCTTTTATTTTTTTTGAAGACATCTTTGTAAATTATGACGTTACAAAGATAAATTATTTAGTTGAAAGTGAAAAGTCCGGGTTTAGGCAAATTTAGCTTTGATTGATTCTATTTTTTGCCAAATCCAAAACCATATCCAATTGTGCTTCGCGTGTGAGATAACTGTTGTCAATTTCAATAGCATCTTTTGTTTTGATTAAAGGTGAAGCGCTGCGTTCAGAATCAATTTTATCTCTTTTTAAAACATTGGTCAATACATCGATGTAACTGACATCTTCACCCTTGTCCAATAATTCGAGATAGCGTCTTTTAGCTCTGACTTCGGGCGATGCGGTCATGAAAATTTTGAGTTCTGCATCGGGGAAAACGACCGAACCAATATCCCTACCGTCCATGACAACCCTTTTGTCTTGTCCGATTTTTCGTTGTTGAGCAACTAATTTTTTACGTATTTCAGGAATAGCGGCTATTTGACTGACAAAATTTGATACGCGCATTTGCCGGATTTCATTTTCAATATTTTGTCCGTTGAGATAGACTTCTGCAAAACCTTTACCGGGATTATATTTAAAATCGATTTGAATATTATTCAAATCCTTGATTAATTGTTCTTTATCTATGTGGTTGTCCGAAATTAAATTATTTTGTAAGGCATAATAAGTTACAGCTCTGTACATGGCTCCCGTATCGATATAGATATAGTTAAGTGCTTTGGCCAAATCTTTGGCAAGGGTGCTTTTTCCGGTTGATGAATGTCCGTCAATGGCTATGATGATGTCTTTTTTCATGGGTTAAAAAGCATTCAAGTTGACTGTGATACTGATAAAATTGGTGCCGGCAGCATAGTTGTAATTGCTGTAAGCATAGTTAATTTCAAATTTGTTAAAACGTAACCCGAATCCGAAATTAAAACCACTGCCGAAACGTTCGTCTTTTTGTGATAGTTCTGCGCCGCGGCGAAAATTGTATCCGGCTCTGACATTAAATCTTTTTCTGGGAAATAATTCTACGCCTAAGATTAAATGTCTGAAAATGTGGTCGGTAAAAGTGATATCTTCTTCTATGACATTGCCGTTCGGATCTTGGGTATTATGGGCTGTATTGACAAAGGCAATTTTAGGTTTTTGAAGGTTTTCCAGGGTGACAAACCACTTAAAAGGTGCATGTAAAAATGTTTTGGCAAAAGTCAAATCCACTTCAAAAGGTAAGGGTTCTTTTGTCCCTTGGTAAGTTGAAAGTTGCAACCCGAAATTACGTGCCGTTAAACCGGTTGCAATACCTTTTCTGTCATTCAGGTATAAAAGTCCGACATCAAATGCCAAACCGGTAGCTGAATAATTTTCCAAGGCAGATAAAATGAATTTGGTATTGGCTCCGATGTGCCATTTGGAGTGTGGTATGTGGTATGCGTAACCGAGAATTAAAGCGCCTTCCGAAGCACTGAATGTGCCGTGTCTGTCGCCGTTAACATCGGCGTAATCAAAACGGCCGTAATTAATGTAAGAAATAGCCGCATATATGAGACCTATTTTTTTTAAATGCCGGGCATAAGCAAAATTGCCGTAATTGATATCGCTTATATAATCGGCGTAATTAACTCCTATTTGATTGTGCAATGTGGAGTCCAGTGTAGCGGGATTGAAAGTCGGCTGAAAAATATCATTTTTCAAGTTTGTATAAACCTTCCCTCCCAAAGCTGCCTGTTTGGCCGAGATAGACAAATTTAAAAATTTGAATGTCGTATTACCACCGGTTTGTCCTTGTAGTAAAAGTGACGGCAACAATAAAAAGGTAAAGAAAAAATATCTCATAAATACCATTTAGTTTATAAAACGATAAAGATAGCTTTTTATTTTAAGGCTTTTCAGTACGGATGACATTTTCAACCCCCTCTATACTTTTGAGGTCTTTGATGACTTGGTTAAGAAGACCGGTATTTTTGATATATAATGAAATAACCCCTTCAAAAATGCCGCCTTGTGAGTTGAGATTGATATTTTTCATATCGAGCTGTTCATCATCCGTAATCATCCGGGTAATATCTTTGGCCATTCCTTTACGGTTAAAACCGGTAATTTTGAGATAGACGATAAAATCGTGTTTTGAAGAATCAATCCAGCGTGCGGTAATGATACGGTATGCATAATTGGAATACAAACTCAATGCATTGGGACAACTTTTTTTATGCACCTTAATACCCTCATTAATGGTTGTAAACCCGAAAATATCATCGCCAGGAATGGGATTACAACAATTGGCCAATGTATAATCCAATCGTTGTTCGTCAGGCCCGAAAACTATCGTGTCATAATTATAAGTAATTTCATCTTTGGCTGATTGAAAATCATTGGGTTTACGGCGTAATTTCTTTTTAAAGAAATCAAATAAAACGTTGGAACGAGCGGTAGCAAAATTTTTCAACATTTTATTATCAATTATCCCCGCTCCTATATTATAAAACAAATCTTGACTGGTTTTCAGGTTGAAAAAACTTACCAAATTATTGATTGTCTTATCGTTATATTTTATTTTTAGTTGTTTGAGTTTTCGTTGCAAGATTTCTTTACCTTCTTCTATGATTTCTTTTTGTTCGAGCTTGAGTGATGCTTTGATTTTAGATTTAGCCCTACCGGTAACTACGTAGTTCAGCCAATTGGGTTTGGGTTTTTGGTTGGGTGATGTAATGATTTTGACAACGTCGCCACTTCTCAATTTATAATTGAGTTGCACGAGTTTACCGTTGACTACGGCACCGCGGCAATGTGAACCGACTTCGGTATGAATGGCATATGCAAAGTCTAATGGTGTGGCATTTTTGGGCAATGAAATGATATCTCCATCCGGGGTCAATACAAAAATTTCTTTGGCATATAAGTTGAGTTTGAAATCTTCAATAAAATCGACAGCATTTTCGTTTTGATTTTCGAGTAAATCTTTTAGTTTGTTAAGCCAACCTTCTATTCCGACTTCTTCGTTACTGCCGTGTTTGTATTTGTAGTGGGCGGCATAGCCTTTTTCGGCTATTTCGTTCATGCGTTCGGAGCGAATCTGAACTTCAACCCATTTTTTTTCCGGTCCTACAACGGTAATATGCAAAGCTTCGTAACCGGTTGATTTGGGGTATGAAATCCAGTCCCGTAGCCGGCTCGGATTGGGTTTGAAATGATCGGTTACAGTGGTATAAATTTTCCACGCCAAAAATTTTTCGTTTTTCCGGTCGGCTTTGTAAATGATACGTATGGCAAATTTGTCATAGACTTCTTCAAAACTGACTTTTTTATCCCGCATTTTGCGGTAAATGGAGTAAACCGATTTAAATCGACCGATGATTTTAAAATTCAGTCGTTCTTTTTTTAACGAATCTTCAATGATGCTTGTAAAGGTTTTGATATAACGTTCTTGTTCTTCTTTTGATTCTTCGATTTTGTTCTCGATTTCTTTGTAAATTTCCGGTTCGGTATATTTTAGGCCTAAATCTTCCAGTTCGCTTTTGATGTTGTATAGACCGAGTTTGTGTGCCAAAGGGGCATAGATATATAATGTTTCGGAAGCGATTTTTTCCTGTTTGTGCCTTGGCATACTTGCCATGGTTTGCATATTGTGTAAACGGTCGGCGATTTTGATGAGGATGACACGCACATCTTCGTTGAGTGTTAAAATCATCTTCCGGAAATTTTCGGCTTGAAGTGAAATGTCTTTTTCGTGTTTGAGTCGTTTGATTTTGGTAAGTCCGCGAACAATCCGGCTTATTTTATCACCGAACATTTCATAAATATTATCATGTGTCAGTTTTGTATCTTCAACTGTGTCGTGCAGTAGAGCGGCAGCAATGGATATGGCCCCCAGGCCGATATCTTGTGCCACGATTTTGGCGACCGCCAGCGGATGAAAAATGTAAGGTTCTCCCGATTTGCGGCGTTGTCCGTCATGGGCATCACGGGCCACTTTAAAAGCTTTTTTGACCAATGCTTGTCCGTCCTTATCGATTTTTTGATAAGTGGATTTCATCAAGTCGTCAAAAGCGGCTTGAATCTGCACTTGTTCTTCGGGAGAATAATCTGTCGGCTTTTTCATAACGGCGGCGGATTTAAGCTAACAAAAATATAAAAATATCGTTATAAATCAGGTTGTAATTTAAATTTTTTATCACTATTTCATCAATTATTCATTTCCTTATTTCTTTATTTCCTTAAAAAAATATCCGTATTTTTGCAGTTTACTAAAAAACTTTTGATGTCTCAAACCGGTTTATCTAAAAAATTTAATTCCGAAAAACACATTTTTATAGAGGAAGCGGCGGAAAACAATCTTAAAAATGTGAGTGTGTTAATTCCGCGAGACCGTTTGGTGGTGATAACCGGCGTCTCCGGAAGCGGTAAATCCAGTTTGGCGTATGATACATTATATGCCGAAGGACAACGCCGTTATATAGAAAGTCTCTCTTCGTATGCCCGGCAATTTTTGGGTAAAATTCAAAAACCGAAAGTTAAAAATATTAAAGGGATTGCACCGGCTATTGCTATCAAACAAAAAGTCAATACTTCCAATCCGCGTTCAACGGTGGGAACGGCCACCGAGATTTACGATTATTTAAAGTTACTCTATGCCCGGATAGGTAAAACCATATCGCCCGTGTCCGGACAAGAAGTCAAAAAGCATAGTGTCAGTGATGTTATTGATTTTTTAAAAAAACAAGAACACGGGAGTCGTTGGGTTTTATCGGTCGGCTTGGAGGCACATCATGGTAAAGATATTAAAACTATTATACGTATTTTGGAGCAACAGGGTTATGCCCGTCTAAAAACCGGTAATGATATCATAAGTATTTCCGAAATATTAAAACAACCGGAATTACCACAGGAATTGGAATTGGTGATAGACCGTATCCGGCTTAAAAATGATACCGATTATTGGAACCGGTTATCCGATTCGGTACAAAAAGCTTTTTTTGAGGGACACGGCAATTTGAAATTAACCGATTGGCAAAGTAAAAAAGTTTATACGTTTTCTCAAAAATTTGCATTGGACGGGATGGAATTTCCCGAACCGAGCATTCATTTGTTCAGTTTTAATACACCTTACGGCGCATGCAAAACTTGTGACGGGTTTGGGAGTGTGTTGGGTATTGATCCACAAAAAGTTATCCCTGACACAACTTTGTCCGTTTATGAAGGTGCCATTGCCTGTTGGAAAGGCAGTAGTTTGAACTACTACAAGAATCTTTTGGTAGAAAATGCGCATAAATTTGATTTTCCGGTATTTACACCTTGGTATGAACTGAGTGACGAACAAAAAGAATTGGTCTGGCAAGGCAATGAATATTTTGTCGGAATCAATGATTTCTTTAAAGAATTGGAACAAAAAAGTTATAAAATTCAAAACCGGGTGATGTTAGCCCGTTATCGAGGTAAGACTTTGTGTCCTTCGTGTAAAGGCAGGCGTTTGCGGCAAGAAGCTTTTTATGTTCAGGTCGAAAAAAAAAACATCGGTGAGTTGGTAGAAATGCCGATTGACGAATTGCAAGTATTTTTCAAAAAATTAAAATTGTCCGCTTATGAAAAATCGATAGCAAAACGGATTTTATACGAAATAAACAGCCGTATCGGATTTTTGTTGGATGTTGGTCTGGGATATCTGACATTAAATCGGGCTTCCAATACGCTTTCGGGTGGTGAAACGCAACGGATTAATTTGGCAACTTCATTGGGCAGTAGTTTGGTCGGCTCCATATATGTTTTGGATGAACCCAGTATCGGTTTACATCCGAGAGATACCGGCCGTTTGATAAAAGTGTTAAAAAATTTGCGTGATTTAGGTAATACGGTTGTAGTGGTTGAACATGATGAGGATATAATGAAAGCAGCTGATTATCTGTTAGATATGGGTCCGGAAGCCGGTATTTTCGGAGGTGAATTAGTGGCAGAAGGCAAATACAAGGATTTAATAAAAACGGATACTTTGACGGCACAATACCTTAGTGGTACAATGCAAATTCCCATACCTGCCATCAGGCGTTCTTCCAATGACTTTATCCGTATAAAAGGCGCTCGTCAGCACAATTTGAAAAACATCGATATCAAATTTCCCTTACATACTTTGTCGGTGATAACCGGCGTGTCTGGGAGTGGTAAGAGCACCTTGGCATCAGAGATTATCTATCCGGCCATCCATAAAAAATTATTTGGTCACGGGCCTAAAACCGGTGATTTTACGGCTTTGGAAGGTAGTGTCTCGCAGTTGGAACATATTGAATATCTCGATCAAAATCCAATAGGTCGCAGCAGCCGTTCCAATCCGGTTACGTATATCAAAGCTTATGATGATATCCGCCATTTGTTTGCATCGCAACGTTTGGCTATGATTAAGCGTTTGCAACCCAAACATTTTAGTTTTAATGTAGAAGGGGGGCGTTGCGAACATTGTAAGGGTGAAGGAGTAGTCACTATCGAAATGCAATTTATGGCCGATGTACATCTGACTTGTGAAGTTTGCGGTGGTAAAAGGTTTAAAGAAGAGGTCTTGCAAGTGACTTACGAAGGTAAAAATATTCATGATATTTTGGAGATGAAAGTTGATGAAGCTATCGCTTTTTTTGCAAAGTATAAACAAGACAAAATTGTCGGTAAGTTACAGCCATTGCAAGATGTCGGTTTGGGATATGTCAGTTTGGGACAGTCTTCATCAACTTTGTCGGGAGGGGAAGCGCAGCGGATTAAATTGGCGTCGTTTTTGGCAAAGGGCAATCGCCAGCCTAAAACTTTATTTATCTTTGACGAACCTACAACCGGTTTACATTTTCACGATATTCAAAAACTGCTTAATTCTTTTGACGCTTTGATTGAAAACGGCCACAGTATTTTGGTGATTGAACATAATATGGAAATCATAAAATCTGCCGATTGGATAATTGATTTAGGACCTGAGGGGGGTAAAAAAGGAGGTTATCTGGTTTTTGAAGGTACGCCGGAGGATTTGATTAAAAACGGAAAGTCTTTGCTGACGCCTTATCTATTGGAAAAATTGAAGAAACAACCGGAATAATGGATGATTGTAATTTGAATAGAAGCTTGTTTGATAGGGAAGAGTATATCAAAAAAAATATATCTTTGTCAATAAAAACATTATAAAATGAAAAAAGCACTGGCCAAATTCGTCAATTTTATTACCGGATGGCGTGTTAATGTCCCGGAGGAATTCCGTATAAAAAAAGCCGTTATGATTGCGGCGCCACATACGTCCAATTGGGATTTGCTTTATGCTATGGCGGGTTTGTGGTATGTTGGATACCGGCCACGTTTTTTTATTAAAGATGATTTTAAAAAAGTGCCGGTTCTTAATTGGATTTTAAAATGGTTGGGCGCTATTTGGGTAAATAGGAAAAAACATAATAATTTAATCAAACATTCGGTCAATATGCTCAACAAAGAAAAGGAATTGATTTTATTGGTGCCGGCAGAAGGTACTCGTAGTGCCGTAGATCAATGGCATTTAGGTTTTTATCATATTGCCAAGCAATCGGGTTTACCTGTTTTACTAGCCTACTTGGATTATGCCAAAAAAGAAGCTGGCGTGGGAAAGATGTTGTATCCTGGTGATGATTTTGAAAAAGATATGCTGGAAATTGAAAATTTTTATAAAAATATTACGGCCAAATATCCTGAAAAATATAACAAAAGGATTTTTAAACGTAAAAATTGAATCAATTTTCATACCTCATTCCTCAAAGATACCGCCCCGTATAAGACAACTTACATTTTACGATTTCTTCGGGAGTGCCTTCAAAAATTATTTTACCGCCTTTTTGTCCGCCTTCCGGCCCTAAATCAATGATATGATCAGCGAGCTTAATGACATCCGTATTGTGTTCGATAATGAGAACCGTATTGCCTTTATCGACTAATTTGTTTAAAACTTCCATCAAAATACGGATATCTTCAAAATGTAGTCCGGTTGTAGGTTCGTCGAGGATGTAAAAAGTCTTTCCGGTATCTTTTTTGGATAATTCCGTTGCCAGTTTGACCCGTTGTGCTTCACCGCCCGAAAGGGTGGGAGCAGGTTGTCCCAAAGTTAAATATCCCAATCCTACATCTTGTAAAGTTTTGAGTTTTCTATGAATTTTGGGAATGGCTTCAAAAAATGTAACAGCTTCGTTTATAGTCATTTCCAAAACATCTGCTATGGATTTTCCTTTGTAACGGACTTCCAGGGTTTCACGGTTAAATCGTTTGCCTTGACAAGTTTCGCAAGTAACCTGGACATCAGGAAGCAAATTCATTTCTATGGTGCGAATCCCGGCACCTTCGCATACCGGACAACGACCGTCTTTGACATTGAATGAAAAGCGTCCCGGTTTATAACCGCGAATTTGAGCTTCGGGCGTTTGGGCAAACAGATTTCTGATTTCCTGAAAAACCCCTGTATAGGTAGCCGGGTTGCTACGGCTACTACGTCCTATGGGGCTTTGGTCAATATCAATAACTTTGTCTATATTTTCAATGCCTGAAATACTTTTATAAGGTAGGGGTTCTTTAACACCTTTATAAATTCTGTTATTTAAAATCGGATAAAGCGTTTCATTGATTAATGTGGACTTACCGCTTCCCGAAACACCGGTTACACCGATAAGTTTACCCAATGGCAGTTTTACCGTGACATTTTTAAGATTATTACCGGTAGCCCCTTTCAAAATGATATATTTACCGGTTCCTTTCCGGCGGTTTACAGGTATTTCAATCCGTTTTTCTCCGGTTAAATATGCTGCTGTGAGAGAACCGGATTGTTTGATGGTTTCCAAATGGCCTTCGGCTACAATTTCACCGCCATGTTTGCCGGCACGTGGGCCCATATCGATAATATGGTCAGCTTGTTCCATCATTTCCTGGTCGTGTTCCACAACTATAACGGTATTGCCCAGATTACGCAATTGTTTTAAGGATGCTATTAACCGGCGGTTGTCTCTTTGGTGTAATCCGATGCTGGGTTCATCCAGGATATATAAAACATTGACCAGTTGTGCACCGATTTGCGATGCTAAACGAATCCGCTGTGATTCCCCTCCTGATAATGACTTAGCAGGGCGGAATAAATTCAAATAATTTAGTCCTACGGCCGTAATAAATTCGATACGGTTCCTAATTTCCTTGATGATTTCATCTCCTATAATGCGTTGTTTGTCAGTAAGATGTTCTTCTATATCTCGGAACCATTCTGCCAATTCATCGATATCCATGAGGGCCAAATCAACAATGGACTTTCCATTTATTTTAAAATATTGAGATGTTTTCTTTAATCGATGACCATGACAAACCGGACAAACTTTTTCGGTCAAAAAGTTTTTAGCCCATCGTCTGATTTTTTGACTGTCATTAGCATCGTATTGATGCCGGATAAAATTGATGATACCTTCAAATTTTAAATGATAAGATTGGGTTATACCCAATGTTTTAGAAAAGATTTCGAAATGCTCGTCTGCCCCATGTAAAATAACCTGCATGGCTTTTTCGGGGATATTTTTTATGGGGGTATCCAAACTAAATTCGTAGCGTTTTGAAATAATCTCCAATTGACTGAATATCCATGAGTTTTTGTAAGGTCCCAAGGGGGCTAATCCGCCTTTTTTGATAGAAATACTATGGTCCGGTATAATTTTTTTTAAATCTACTTCAAATACATTTCCCAAACCTTTACAATAATCACATGCGCCTTTTGGAGAATTAAACGAAAAAGTATTCGGCTCGGGTTCAGGATAAGATATGCCGGTAGTAGGACACATTAAATTCTTGCTGAAATATTGAATTTTGTTTTCTGTTTTATCCCATACTATTAAGGTGCCTTTTCCGTGATACAAAGCGGTTTCTATACTTTGTTTAAGTCGCTTGCGGTTATGCTCAGAGGGTATAAGTCTGTCTATAACAATGTCTATGTCATGTATTTGATAACGTTCCACTTGCATGTCGCGTTCTATTTCTTTGATATCTCCGTCTATGCGAACGCGTAAAAAACCCATACGGGCAATTTTTTTAAACAATTCTTTATAATGACCTTTACGTGACTTGATAACCGGTGATAATATATAAATCTCTTTGTTATTATATAATGTATAAATTAGCTCCAAAATTTCTTTTTCAGAATAATTAACCATTTTTTCTCCTGTTTCATATGAATAGGCTTCTCCTATTTTAGCATAAAGTAGTCGCAAAAAATCATAAATTTCCGTTACTGTCCCGACTGTGCTGCGCGGATTTTTATTGGTCGTTTTTTGTTCAATGGCAATAACGGGAGACAATCCGTCAATTTTATCTACATCAGGTCGATTCAGTCCTCCTAGAAATTGCCGGGCGTAGGCCGAAAAAGTTTCTATAAAACGCCGTTGTCCTTCGGCATAAATAGTATCAAATGCCAATGACGATTTACCGCTACCACTTAGTCCCGTGATAACGGTTAGTTGTTT
Source organism: Flavobacteriales bacterium (assembly GCA_027024205.1). Classification (GTDB taxonomy): domain Bacteria; phylum Bacteroidota; class Bacteroidia; order Flavobacteriales; family Flavobacteriaceae; genus WGBX01. The sequence continues at coordinate 50,147 of JALVST010000123.1, forward strand.
ATGGGGAATTTGGAGCGTCAGGTTTTTCAGGTTATGTTCCCGGGCGCCGTATATTTTAATATGTGTTTGTTTTTTTGACATAAAAATAGAATGCAAAAGTAGAATATTTTTATATATTTTTTTATATTGAATTCATGATTATTATGAAACGGTTTGGTTTTGACATTAACGTTATAATTGTAATTTTCAAAATTATTTATAAAAACAAACACCCCAGATTTCCGGGGTGTTTGTTTTTATAAATTTCCAAATATTATTGATCCCACCACATGCGGGTATTCATTTCATTTCCTCCCATATCATTTATTGCTTGAGAGAGATTATCCATATTTATAGCTGCTTCACTTTCAGGATATCTGAATCTTCTGGGAATTTCGGTGGCATTGGCACTGGCAGCCGGTGGAAATTGTAATACGGGGTAATCAAGACGTTTCCATTCATTCCAGGCATTAGCTCCTTGGAGATAAAGAGCGATATGTTTTTGTTCTCCTATTAATTTTCTCCAATTGGCTGTATTATATTGCACTTCGGGATATGCCAAATAAGTTGTAATATCGGCTTGTGAAACGCCCCATTGATCCATACTGGCTGCAATAGCATCGTAATACGTGTTGGAGGCATCGGCTGTGTTGCCGAACCAACCTCTTTGTTCGGCTTCGGCTTTGATAAACAACAATTCGGCATAGGTCATAAGAAAACTTGGGAAATTCATGGCTCTGACTTCAGCACTTGGCAATGAATAATCTTCGATTGCATAGTTAAATGTATCAGAGGTAGGTAAGCCGTAAGGGAATCCTACATATTCTCCGTTTTGGTTGGGGTCGGCGTAATGCGGAATTCTGGGGTCGGAAGGACTGGCAGCTGTTCCACTACCGTAAGAATTCATTAAGTTAATTAACGGTTCACTTACAAATGTCCATTGTTGTGTTAAAAATTCCAAATATAACGGATTGGCATGAGATTCTTCGTTTTGGAAGTAAATCATTGCGTTGTCATCATTACTTGTAAAAACATTGCTTGATAAAGCATCGGCAACTTCGGTTTGAGCTAATGAAGGATTAACCTCTGACATTCTCAATGCCAATCTGGCTCTTAAAGAATTAGCGAATCTTTTCCATTTGGTCATATCTCCGTTATACATCATATCACCGCTGGTAAATCCTGAGGCATTTACATCAATCATATTGGCAGCATCTTTCAATTCGTTGATTAAAGCGGGATAGATACTTTCTTGTTTGTCATATGCCGGAAAAGTTATATCTTCTTTTAAAGCTTCGGTATAAGGTACATTTCCCCAAGTATCGGTAATATTGGAGAAAGCCCATACTTTAAGAATTTTAGCTACGGCTATTTGATTTTCATTTTTTCCGTAAACACTGTAATCGTCTTTATTATCACCACTGTTAAGTTCGATGATATTTACCAATTCGGGCAATCCGTTCAGATACCAGGCTGACCAGTCTCCCGATGAATCGTCCATAACATATAAGCTCCGGGTAGTTGTTTCGCGTTGTGACCATTGCTGACTGTAAAGCATCAAGGTTTTATTATAACCTAAACCCGAATTTATATTGATTAGACTTTGCATGGCTCCGGTGAGAATGGCCGGTGTGGGTGCTTTATTTGTAGCCAAAGGATTTTTATTAAGTTCAACAAAATCCTTTGTACACGAAGATGTTAATCCGATAATTATTAAAAATATGATTATTTTTTTCATGGTTTTAAAAATTTAGAATGAAATATTTAAATTAAGTGCAATAGAGCGTGCAGCCGGTAATTGACCGTATTCACGTCCTTGAATATTCCCTGAAGAATTTCCGGCAGATTCCGGATTATAACCTTCTGGAGTATTTCTAAACAGAATAGCTAAATTTCTACCGATAATTCCAACACTGGCACTCTTCATTTGAAGTTTGGAAACAAAATCACCGGGGATTCTGTATTGTAAAGATATTTCTCTTAATTTGATAAAACTGGCATCAAAGACTGTAAAATCTCCGGGTGTTTTACGCATCAATCTAAAATATTGCTTATAGTTTTGAGCCGGCGTGGTATTTTCGCTGTATATAGGGTTTCCGCTGCTATCAGTACCGGTTTGCATAACTCCTTCGGCAATAAGAGGTTTTTCTCTAACATCATTTTCAGCTGTTATTTTCATGGTACCGGCATAAATGGCCGTTTGATATCCTCTTAGAAATATAACGCCACCTTTTTGAAAATCAATCAATCCGGAAAGCGTGAAGTTTTTATATTTAAAAGTATTCATAACGCCTCCTGTGAAATCGGGAAGAATACTGCCCATAAAGGTTAAATCGTCGTCTCTTTCGTAGTATCCGGTAGTAGCATTAACAATTTTTTGTCCGTCGTGCGTTCTTTTAATTTTACGGGCATAAATGGAACTGAATGGTTCGCCTACTCTTGATTCAAGTGTTACACCGGGATAGAAAGTAGCCATAAGGTAAGACTCCATACCTTTGGCCAGTTCAACTACTTCGTTGTTATTTTTAGCCCAGTTAATATTCATATCCCATTTTAAATCTTTATTTAAGATTCTACCGTTTAAATTAAGTTCAATTCCGGAATTTTTAATTTTACCGGCGTTAACCCATTTTTTATCATAACCGGTTGCTTGTGAAACATCGATGGGGATAATTTGATTTTTGGTATTACCGTTATAATAGGTAAAGTCAAAGCCCAATCTGTTATTAAGCATTGAAACATTTAAACCGGTCTCAATGGAGGTTGTAATTTCCGGTTTTAGGAATGGATTGTTTGAGGTAGTAGGCAGATAAAAGGCGGGAGCACCTCCGATAGGACTTCCTTGAATGTATGTGCTATACAATCTGTAAGGTGATGTATCATTACCAACTTGTGCCCAGCCCAATCTGATTTTACCGTAATTAATAATATCATTTTTTAAAACTTCGGAGAAAACGAAACTTCCGGTTACAGAAGGATAAAAGTAAGACCAATTGTCAGGCGGTAGGGTTGAAGACCAGTCATTTCTTCCCGTTAGATCTAAAAATAGGTAATTTTTATATCCGAAAGTAGCACTTCCGAATAAACTGTTTATTTTTTTTCTATAAAGTCCGCGTGCTACATAAGGTCTGTCAATGGAGTTTGACAAAGAGTAGATATCGGGAAGATTTAAACCGCCTTGTGTAGCGCCTTTATTTACTTCCAATTTGCGATACATCAGGTTAAAACCTAAACGGGCATTTAAAGAAATATCTTTGGTCAGATTATTATTTTTATAATTGAAACCGCCATCGATATTTGTTTCGTTGAAATTATACATTTGTGATATAAAATACGGGGTATATCGACTACCTACGGCCCTTCTATCTCTTCTTTGGTCGGCATAAGTATCCAAAGAATATCGCAGATACACACTGTAATTATCAGTTAAATCATATTGTGCCTTAATATTTCCAAAGAAACGGTTTCTTTCATCATCTTGATAGTCTTTGTAGGCCAGCCAAAACGGATTGTTGGCTCTTACCGTTCTATCATTAAGTCCGTAGGTTCTCCAAGTTATTTGTTTTCCGTCCTGTGCTTCATATGTTCTCAATCTGTCTATATCAATTTGTCTTTGTGTCCAAATAACCAGATTATAAACAGGGTTATCACTACTTCCACCGGTTTTAGGTCTTCCTTTTCCTTGATTGTTTATATAATTCAAGTTAGTTGATACGGAAAATCTTTTGACTTTTCCGGAAATTTTAGCACTGATGGTATTTCTTTTTATTTGACTATTGGGGACTATACCTGTTTGGGTTAAATTGGTATATGAAAGTCTGTAACTACCGATATCTCCTGCTTGTGAAAAAGCAACATTGGTTTTATTCATGATACCGGTTTCGAAATAATTTTTATAATTGTCAGGATGAGGGGACCAAGGACGCACTTCACCACCTTGTCCCAAGCCGTCCCATTGTCTGACGAGTCGTCCGTCCAGTTTAGGGCCCCAACTTTCGTCGGTTTGTACATTTTGAATGGGATAGCCATTGGGGTCAAAATTTGTAAAAGTCAATGATTGACCACCGCCATAAATGTTTTGTAACGGCGGAAAATCATAAGCTTTCTCCATGGCTGTTGTTTGGCTGATAGACAAACCTATACCTTTTCTTTTTTTGGCACTTTTGGTTGTAATCAATATGACACCGTTACTAGCTCTTGAGCCGTATAAAGCTGCGGCATTCGGACCTTTCAGAATACTGATGGATTCTATATCTTCGGGGTTGATGTCTTGTGCGGCATTACCGTAGTCAATATTACCATTGATATCGTCTCTTGCCCCGTAAGCTTGTCTGAAACTACCGAAATTGGAGTTGTCTATCGGAACACCGTCAACAACAAACAGTGGTTGATTGTTGCCTGTTAATGACGTTGCACCACGAAGTAATATTCTGGTTGATCCTCCCAAATTTCCGGTTGATTGTATTTGAACGCCTGCAATTTTTCCGGCAAAGGCATCAACGAGATTTGTACTGTTATTTTTTGAAATTTCACTTCCTTTTACTTCTTGTATGGCATATCCGAGGGATTTTTTTTCACGTTTGATTCCCATGGCTGTTACAACGACTTTGTCAAGTTTTGAAGCGCTTTCTTTTAAAGTAACATTTAATATACCGCCTTTATCTATGGTTTTTTCAACTGTCTGATACCCAATAGATGAGAAGACCAATACATCACCCGGATTTACCCGGATACTGTAATTTCCGTCGAAATCGGTTGCAGTTCCTTTGTTTTTTTCTTTGATCACGACATTGGCTCCCGGAATGGGTTCTCCCGAGACATCCGTGACTTTACCTGAAACGCTTAGTTCTTGTGCAGAAACAAACTGCGAAAAAACAAAGCTTAAGATTAAGAATAATACTAGCTTTACTCTTTTCATAATTTTGATTTTGATTAATTTTGGTTAAAAATTCTTAATAAAACCAAATATAACATTTTTTTTTCTATTATTTAATGATTTTTTTAATATTCGGTGAGTTTATTGTGAATAAGATGTGTAGAGAAATTATCTAAATTTATGATAAATAATTCATCACTAGTCTTAATTCTCCCCAATCATAGTCATTACCTGCAATGTTTTTTAATTCCGATAAAGATTCAAAATCGTTATTTTCTATAATTTTTTTTATTTGATTAAATCTTTCTTGCGAAATTAAATTCGTAATTTTTATGTCTCCGGCCGGGATGTAATGTGCCAAATGACCGATAATGGTATTGACAGTCAGGTTTCTGATTTCTGCTATTTCCTTTATATTTTTTCCCGATTTGAATAATTCCAAAGAAATTTTCTTCGTATCCGTTTTTGTTTTTTGAGGCTGGTCTTCCCTAAGCGGAATATCGTTGGCAATACAGTAGGCTTTTATGATTTCAAGGATTTGGTTGCCATATTTTCTAAGGCGTATTTTACCGATACCATGCACTTTTTTTAGCTGTTTGGTCGTAACTGGTAATTCTTCACACAACGCATATAAAGTTTCTTGTGTAAACACTTGATAGAGCGGTATGTTTTCTTCATACGCCAGCTCACTACGTAAATTTTTAAGGGCATCAAATAAATCGGGATGTATAAAGATATCGGGCAAAGATGTTTTAATTTTTTTCGGTTTTGCCGATTTTTCCAAAATAGCTTTGGCTCTGATATCCAAATAATTTTTGATATTGAAATCTTTATCGAGATGTTTTAAGATGAATAATTTTTGATGTAAATGTTTGTCGAGCTCATCATAAAATTTGGCAAAATCTTTCCGGACTTGTTTGTTTTCTATATCAAAAACAATGTCATCGAGTATTTTTTGAATATTACCTTCGGTTTGTTGTAAAAAATAGTCACGGGCTTTGGCTACCCGTTCCAGTATAAGACTGTCTTTTTCAGGATTGTCTATACCCGATGATAATTTGGTAATTTGCTTGATAAATTTATTTCGTATATCAATTAACCCCTTTAATTGTTCTTTAAGTTTTTGCAAAGGATTGATGACATTTCCTTGGATACTTCCGGTGTTTTTTTGATAAATATCAATCAATCTGTTTACGGGATAGAGGAGGGGTAAATAATCGAATAATTCGCCAATTACTTCTGTAAAGTATTGTTTTTTAGAGTTTTGTAAAATATTTTCGTCAAGTTGCCGTTTGGCGATGTCGTTTGTAAAGCCGGTTACCCGTCTGTCATTGATAATACTACTGTTTTTAATGGGCGATTTGAGTACCAGTCCTTCCAAACTTTTACAACGGCTCAATGCCACATAGGTTTGGCCGTGTGCAAAAGACAGTTCGGTATCTATAATGGCTTTGTCAAAGGTTAGGCCTTGACTTTTATGAATGGTGATTGCCCAGGAAAGTTTTAAAGGGATTTGTGAAAAACTACCTTGGCTTTTTTCCTCTATTTGCTTGGTTTCGGGATTAATCGTATATGTGATATTTTCCCAGACTTCACGTTTGACTTCTATGTCGCTTTCATCTCCGGGGCATCTGACAAAAATGTTTTTATCATCAATAAAGGTTATTTTTCCTATTTTACCGTTGTAATAACGTTTTTCAAAACTACTGTCATTTTTGATAAACATGACTTGTGCGCCTTTTTTAAGGACTAATTTTTCAGCATTCGGATAGGCATTTTCAGGAAAATATCCATCGATGTAAGCGTGAAAATAATAGTTTTTTCCTGGTAAATCATCGAGTTTTTCCCGGTTTATTTTCTTGGCTTTATAATTATGAGTGGTTAATAAAATGTATTCTTCATTTTCAGGCGGTTCAAAGTCCGGAATATAACGGCTGTTGAGCAAGCGGGCACTTTGCTCTGACAATTTGTTATTTCTGATTTCGTTTAAAATTTTGATAAAGGTTTCATCTTCTTGCCGGTAAATGTTTTTGAGTTCAATATTTACGGTATTAGCCTGCTGAAAGGCTTGGCTACTAAAAAAATAAGGAGTTTTGTAATGATTTTTGAGTAATTCCCATTCGTTGGGTTTAACAACCGGGGAAAGTTGTTGCAAATCGCCTATCATCAATACTTGGGTACCGCCGAACACTTTGTTACGGTCTTTGTATTTACGAAGTGTAAAATCTATGGCATCCAGCAGGTCCGCCCGCACCATGCTGATTTCGTCGATTATCAGTAAATCCAGCGATTTGATAATATCGATTTTTTTCTTACTGAATTTGTGTTTAAAGTCGCGTTTGATATTTTGTTGGGTTTTGCCGGGTATAACCGGCCCGAATGGTATTTGAAAAAAAGAATGAATGGTAACACCGCGTGCATTGATAGCTGCTACGCCCGTAGGTGCGACAACGGCCAAACGTTTGTTGCTTTCTTTTTTGAGCCGGTGTAAAAAAGTTGTTTTACCTGTACCGGCTTTACCGGTTAAAAAAATATTTCGCTTAGTATAATTGACAAAATCCCAAGCCAATTGCAATTCTTTATTTTGCATTAAATATTACTATATGTATAACTTTCAACTAATTAATATGTTTATGAGCATGATAAGACGAACGAACCAAAGGGCCGCTTTCCACATTGCGGAATCCCAATGACAATCCTATTTCTTCGTATTTTTTAAATTCGTCGGGATGTGGATAACGGACGACCGGCAAATGTTTGGATGATGGTTGTAAATATTGTCCGATAGTCATGATATCAACCCCGGCTTCACGTAAATCATGCATGGTTTCGATAACTTCATCTTCTGTTTCGCCCAATCCGAGCATTATACCTGATTTAGTCCGGTTGATACCTTGATTTTTTAAGTATTTCAGAACTTTCAGACTGCGTTCGTATTTAGCCTGTTTACGGACTTGTTTGGTAAGCCGGCGAACGGTTTCGAGATTGTGTGAAACCACTTCGGGGGCTTCTTTGATAATGATGTCCAAAAGTTCTTCTTTCCCTTGAAAATCAGGGATTAAGGTTTCCATGGTGATACTGGGATTATAATCACGAATTTTTTTGATGGTTGCCGCCCATATTCCGGCGCCGCCATCGGGTAAATCGTCACGGTCAACGGATGTAATTACGGCATGCTTAACACCCATTAAGCGGATAGATTCGGCTACTTTTTCCGGCTCTGACCAATCAACCGGTAACGGTCTGCCGGTTGCTACATTGCAAAAACCACACGAACGCGTACATATATTTCCCAAAATCATAAAAGTAGCCGTACGGTCGCCCCAACATTCTCCCATATTGGGACAACGACCACTACTGCAAATTGTATGAAGTTTGTGAGTCTCTACAATATTTCTCAGTTCTTTGAAGTTATCCCCGGAAGGCAATTTAACTTTTAGCCAATGTGGTTTCCGCGTAATTTGCATAAATGTGAATTTTTAATGTCAAATTGATTTTATATTTTTGAATTTTCAATTTCAATTCATTGCAAATTTACAATAAAATCGGAGAGAAAAAAGTTTATAAAGTTTATAATGTTTGTAAGGTAATAAGTAACAAGTTAATTGACTAATTGAGGAACGAGAAACAAGGAATTGAGGAAAGGTCACTTTATTGCGGTTTTGCTCGTTACCTTATAAAATCACTCAATGACCTAATGTCCTTTATTTGTCAATTTAATAGACAAAAATATAAATATGAAACGATTCACATTTATCAAACAAAGAAATATTCTATAAAACGAATCAAATTATCAATTTTACAAACAAATGACTTCACAAGAACAAAATATAAATTCAACAGCCAAAAAGACCGATAAAAAGGCATTGGCTTATTATATTTTTTATCCTTTATTATTTGTTTTTTTTATGTGGTTGATTTTTTGGATTGAAGACACATTTCATTTCAATTTTAACCGTTACGGCATTTATCCGCGTAGAGTATCGGGATTGCAAGGAATAATTTTTTCGCCGTTTATTCATTCGGGGTTCAGTCATATTTTAAATAATTCACTTCCATTGTTTATATTGACTTCATTTTTGTTTTATCATTATAAACGTATAGCTTGGAAAATTTTATTTTGGGGTTTGCTTTTGACCGGTTTTTTAACGTGGTTAATTGGCCGTCCGTCATATCATATCGGTATGAGTGGTATCATATATATGTTGATTTCATTTTTGTTTTTTTCCGGGGTTTTTATCGGATATTATCGTTTGATAGCCGTTTCATTGATTGTGGTTTTTTTGTATGGTAGTTTGATTTGGTTTATGTTTCCGTTGGTAAAACAGATGTCTTGGGAAGGGCATCTTTCCGGTTTTATCACCGGTTTGTTTTTGTCAATTATATTTAGTAAAAATTTGAAAAAACAATATCGTATTAAAAAAATGGTAAAAATATATCCCGAAGATGTCGAATTTTTGAAACATTTTGATGAGAAAGGTAATTTTATCGAAAAACCTGAACAAAACATATAAAAAAATAAAACATTGAAGTATTAACACAATAATCTTGCAAAAAAAAAGTTTGTATAGTTGTGACAATTAAAATTAATTTTATCTTTGCAAAGTGAATATTTGAGCAAGTGAGGGGATAGAGTGTAAGGAATAATTGCTTAAAATATTGAAATATAGACAATTAAATAAAATGCATAATAAATTAATGATATGAAAAAAAGGTTTTTAATCGGTATCTTTTCTTTTGCTTTAATCGGTTTTTTGTTGACCGGATGTTCCGGGGAGAATGATTTCAAACGTTCTCGAGGAACAGGTCGTTCTATGAACGGTAAAGAAGGTGGTTATAAATTCAATCCGCGTTTCCGGAATCAAATTACCGGTCCGGGATTGGTGTTTGTTGAAGGAGGAACGTTTACTTTCGGGGAGGTCCAAGACGATGTTATGCACGATTGGAATAATGTTCCCACCCAACAACATGTCCGTTCTTTTTATATGGACGAAACCGAGGTTACCAATTTAATGTATTTGGAATATCTGGATTGGCTTAAAAAAGTCTTCCCGATGGACGATGAGAAGTATAAAAATATTTATAAAGGTGCTTTGCCCGATACAATGGTATGGCGTACCCCATTGGGATATGACGAGGATTTGGTTAACAATTATTTGAGACATCCGGCTTATGCATTATATCCGGTTGTAGGCGTTAACTGGATTCAAGCGGTTCAATATTGTAACTGGCGAACCGATAGGGTTAACGAAACCTTATTATATAAATCCGGAAAATTAAATAAAGAAGCTCTTGAAAATCCTAACGCCGAAGAATTGTTTAGTACGGAGACGTATTTAACAGCACCCGAGTTGGCATTCGGAGGCAATACGGATATGTTTAATAGACGTAAGAAAAAAAATGATACAACCCTAAATGTTGTGAATCGTAGTTCCGGTATTATTTTGCCTGCTTACCGTTTACCGACGGAAGTAGAGTGGGAATATGCAGCCAAAGCCGATGTCGGTTTGCGTGAATACAATACTTTAAAAGGTCGAAAAATTTATCCTTGGAAAGGAACTTCCACCCGTAATCTGAAAAAAGGTAAAGATAGAGGTAAAGAATTGGCCAACTTTAAAATCGACGATGGTAATTACGACGGTTTGGCCGGTTGGGCTGATGATGCAGCCGATATTACAGCACCTGTAAAAACTTATCCGCCCAATGATTTCGGTTTGTATGATATGGCCGGAAATGTTAATGAATGGGTAGCTGACGTATATCGTCAAATTATAGATGACGAAGCCAGTGATTTTAATTATTACAGAGGTAATATCTATACCAAACAAGCTTTTGACGAGAATGGCGAGCTGATTGTTATTACCCCTGATTCCATTCCGATGGATACTTTGCCTAACGGAAAAATTATTGTTAAACAATATCCCGGTTCACCCGGTAAAAAACCCGTTGATGACAATGAATTGTATTTGAGACAAAATTTTGACAGATCCGATAATCGTGATTATCGTGACGGGGATATCGCTTCGTCCAGAAGTTATATTAAAGAGCAAGAAGATGTTGATGCAGACCCTTCATTGAGAATGTATAATGCCCCGGTACACGAAGTATATGCAGATTCAACCCGAATGGTTAAAATCTATGATAAGTCTAATAACCGTTCTACATTGATAGATAATAACGTAAGAGTTATCAAAGGCGGTTCTTGGCGCGATAGAGCTTATTGGTTAGACCCGGCTCAACGAAGATTTTATCCGCAATATTTGTCCCGAAATGATATCGGCTTCAGATGTGCCATGTCACGGGTTGGAAACAAATCTATTTACAAGTCATTCAGAAGACCGGTAAATTAAGTTTTCGAATAAAATATTTTTTTAAGTCGGGGTATTTTTACTCCGGCTTTTATTTTATTTTTAAACTGTAATTCTTTTTATCTTACATTTGCAAAAAAATATCTTATGAGTAAGAAATTAGTTATCGTCGAATCTCCAGCCAAAGCCAAAACCATTAAAAAGTTTTTAGGAAAAGATTATGAAGTGGCTTCCAGTTACGGTCATATTGCCGACTTGCCCTCCAAAGAAATCGGAATAGATTTGGAAACGTTTGAGCCGGAATATATCGTTCCCAAAGATAAAAAAGAGACATTGGAAAAGTTAAAAAAATTATCCGGTAAAGCAGATGAAGTCTTGCTGGCAAGTGATGAAGATAGGGAAGGAGAAGCGATAGCTTGGCATTTGAAAAACAAACTAAATTTGAAAGATGAAAATGTCAAAAGAATTGTTTTTCATGAGATAACCGAGTCGGCTATAAAGAATGCGTTGAAAAATCCTCGTGATATCAATTATTTTTTGGTTGATGCTCAACAAGCCCGTCGTTTGTTAGACCGTTTGGTCGGGTATAGATTATCACCGGTTTTGTGGCGAAAAGTCAAACGGGGATTGTCAGCCGGCCGGGTTCAATCCGTTGCCGTCAGGTTAATTGTCGATAGAGAAAAAGAAATTAGAGCCCATAAACCTCAAATTTCATTTAAGGTTACAGGTAATTTTTCCAATCATCAAAATCACGATTTTGAGGCGGTTTTGGACAAGGAATTTAAAAAAGAAGATGAAGTTGAAAACTTTCTTGAGCTTATAAACGGAGCCCATTATAAAGTTGCCGGTATTGTTACCAAAGCTGCAAAAAAAACACCGGCTCCGCCGTTTACAACTTCAACTTTACAGCAGGAAGCGGTTCGAAAGCTCGGTTTCAGTGTATCTAAAACAATGATGATAGCTCAAAAATTGTATGAAAATGGTTACATTACTTATATGCGAACCGACAGTGTAAACTTGTCCGATGATGCCAAAAAACAAGCAGCCGGAATCATTATCGAAGAATTTGGAAAAGAGTATAGTAAAAAACGTAATTATAAAACCAACTCCAAAGGTGCACAAGAAGCCCACGAAGCCGTACGACCGACTTTAATTTCACGAAAATCGTTAAATCTCGATTATGATTCCAATAGATTGTATGATTTGATATGGAAAAGAACCTTGGCTTCGCAGATGGCTGATGCTTTGATTGACCGTACTACGGTAAAAATTGAAAATGATAAAACATCCGATTTGTTTACGGCAAAAGGCGAAGTCATTGTTTTTGACGGCTTTTTAAGATTGTATCAAGAAGCAAAAGATACACAGGATGAGCCGGAATTTAAAGGAAAATTACCCAAACTTAAAAAAGGCGAAAGTTTGAAAAACAATTATATTGAAGCAGTCCAAAAATTTTCCCGCCCACCCGCCCGTTACAACGAAGCTTCTTTGGTAAAAAAAATGGAAGAACTTGGAATCGGTCGTCCTTCTACATATGCCCCTACCATTTCAACCATTCAAAAACGGGGTTATGTTGAGAAAAAAAATATTAATGCCAAAGAAAGAAAAGTTTCTAAATGGATTTTGGAAAACGGAGTAATTTCAAAAAAATCAACTATTGAAAAATACGGGTTTGAAAAAAACAAATTGGTCCCAACCGATATCGGTATAGTTGTCAACGATTTTTTAATCCAAAATTTTGATAAAATTCTCGATTATAATTTTACTGCAAAAATAGAAGAAGAGTTGGATAAAATAGCTGATGGAAAGAAAGCATGGAAAGAAACATTAAAAGAATTTTATAACGAATTTGACCCGGTAGTTGAGAATGTTTCAAAATATGCCGTGCGTGCCAGAGGAGAAAGATATTTGGGAAAAGATCCGAAAACCGGTAAAAATGTATATGTTAAAATAGGGCAATACGGTCCCTTAGTTCAGATAGGCGAGTCTAATGAAGATGAGAAACCTTTATTTGCCGGAGCGCCGCAAGGGGTCAGTTTGAACGACATCACGCTGGAACAAGCTTTAAGTATGTTTAATTTTCCTAAGAATATCGGAAAATACGAAGGAAATGATATAGTGATTGCAACCGGTAAATATGGTCCATACATTATATACAATAATAAATTTATTTCCATTCCCAAAAATATTGACCCGGTAACTATCACTTTGGATCAGGCCATTGATTTGATACAAAAAAAGTTGAAATCCGAGCAGCCTGTTGCCACGTATGAAGGTAAGCCGGTATTTAAAGGAAAGGGGCGTTTCGGACCATTTATCAAATGGAATGATTTGTTTATCAATGTCCCTAAAAAATATGATTTTGAAAATTTGACCGGACAGGAAATTGAAGAATTGATTAAGAATAAACTCAAAAAAGAAAAAGAAAAAATTGTTAAGGTTTGGGATGAAGAAGGGATTACTTTACAAAAAGGAAAATGGGGTAGGTTAGTAGTTGTTAAAGATAAAAAGAAGGTGATGTTACCCAAAGGTACCAAACCGGAAGATGTTACATTGGAAATAGCCAAAATGAATTTGAAATAAAATGCTTCGCGAATACCTGACTCCCTTATCCGGCCACTTCGATTTTAAAGATGCCCGTGAATTCGGTAATATTGGCGGAATGATTCAAGCACATACCATTGATTCTTTTCCTGTGATTCAAGCTGATACCGGTATTATAATTATCGGTGTTCCCGAAGGAAGGTGCGCAATTGATAACGACGAAGGGACAACTCCGGCACCAAATGCCATTCGGCAGGCGTTATATACACTTTTTCCCGGTAACTGGCATCTGTCAATGGTAGATTTAGGAGATTTAAAGTTAGGCCCTTCGGTAAAGGATACGTATGATAATTTAGGGAAAGTTTTATCTTTTTTGCCGGTTGATTCTGCCGTAATTGTTTTGGGTGGCAGTCAAGATTTAACATTAGGATTGATAAAATACTACGATTTAAACAATAAAGTTTATAACCTGAACGTTATAGATGCGTTCATTGATGGTTCTTTGACAGATTACACTATCGACAATTATAATTTTTTGTCGGAAATTTTGCGAAATAATGAGACCCGCTTGCAAAATATAAGTATATTGGGCATTCAGAGTTATTACAATCATCCCGAAAAGTATAAAGATTTTGAACAATTGTATGTTGATATTTATAATTTAGGAGATTTAAAAGCCGATATAAATGAAGCGGAACCCGAATTACGCAATGCTCATATAGTGAGTCTGGATGTTAAAAGTTTACGTTTTGCCAATATGCCTGCTCAAAAAACCGGGATGCCAAACGGATTTGACGGGATTGAGATTTGTAAATTGGCCAGGATGAGCGGCATGGGACCATTAAATAAAATTTTCGGCGTGTTTGAATACAATCCGCTTTTGGATAACCGGTTGACAGGAGCTCACATGATAGCACAGGTTTTGTGGTATTATATAGAAGGAAAAAACAAACGTCAAAAAGACTATCCTGAGATCCCGGAATCCGATTTGATAAAATTTCATGTTGAGAATGATATGTTGAAATTGATTTTTTATAAAAATCCCTTTTCAGGTCGTTGGTGGGTTGAAATTCCGCAATTAACTGGAGAAAATTCTTTGATACCTTGTTCAGAAAACGATTATAATAGTGCTGTAAAATCGATAATAACAAAAAGAATACACGGAATAATTAATAAAATAACAATCTAAGTATTAAAAAATGATTAAAATTTCCTTTTGGATATAAAATAATATTGATTATTGAAGGATATTGTTTAATTATTGATAAAGCCTATTAATTGAAAATATTAATCAAGAAAATTTGTTTTTAAAAATATTTTATTTTTATATTTGTGGCTGAAATTTGATAAAAGAAAAAACAAACTCAATAGATATTAAAATAACACGTTAAATTTAACATATTTATGAAAAAACTAATAGCTTTATCCGCTATCATCATTGCGACATTATTAACAGGGTGTGGAAATAATTACCAGCGAGGAGAAATTGTCGGTGTAAAAGGGCATGCTTGGCATCCTTACCAACCCTATGGTATGAGTTTGATACCGGGCGGTGCTTTTGTTATGGGGAAACAGAATGAAGACAAAGAATACGCCTTGAACGCGCCGACCAGAACGGTAACGGTTCGTGCATTTTATATGGATGAGACGGAAATTACCAATGCCGAGTATCGTGAATTTGTAAATTATGTTCGCGATTCTATCATTCGTTATCGTCTGGCCGTTTTAGCCGAGGAAATGGAGGCGACTCCCAAAAAAGGTATCGGCAAATATATGTTTAAAACAATCGATACGGTAAAAAATGCATACTATAAGTATATGATGAATACTTATGGTAGTTTGAGTGATCCTGATGATGAAAATGCCGGTAAAGTTTTAAATTGGAAAGTTCCTCTGATTTTTAATATCAACAAATTTCCCGATGAGTATTATGCCGAAGTAATGGATTCGATGTATTTGCCCATTGAAGAAACAGGTGATGCCGAACGGATGTTTGATGTTAATAAGTTTACTTATAAATTACGTCGTTATGATACGGGTGAAGCGGCTCGTAGAGGAGAAAGACGCTCACAACATATAAAAGATACGGTTATCAGAGTATATCCCGATACAACCGTTTGGGTTAAAGATTTTATGTATGCATATAATGAACCGATGCACGAAGATTATTTCTGGCATGATGCTTACAGTGACTATCCGGTTGTAGGTGTTAACTGGTATCAAGCAACCGCTTTTGCCGATTACAGAACTAAAAAGATGACGTGGTTTTTGAGAAGTAAGAAAAGAGCCCCCTTACATGCTTTCCGTTTACCTACCGAAGCTGAATGGGAATATGCCGCACGGGGCGGAATGGAAGGTAATGATTACCCTTGGGGTGGTCCTTATACCATGAATGAAAAAGGATGTTTCTTGGCGAACTTCAAACCTTTAAGAGGCGATTACGGGGCTGATCAAGCGGTATTTACCGCCCGTGCCAAATCATATAATCCTAATGGATATAATTTATACAATATGGCCGGTAATGTGGCAGAATGGACCAATTCGTCCTTCTACCCCGATTCATATTATTTCGGCGCATCATTTAACCCCACGACCGATGCTTATGATAACAAAAGAAAAATTATTAGAGGCGGTTCTTGGAAAGATGTGAAATATTTTATTCAAGTGCACTCCAGAGCTTATGAATATGCCGATTCCGCTCGTAGTTACATAGGATTCAGATGTGTACAAGACTTTATGGGAATCAATGCCCGCAAAATGGCCAGGAAAGGTCAACATTAATAAAAAAATAAAAATAAAAATAAACACTAAACTAATTATTAACTAAAATTAATTTAATTATGGCAACAGGAAAATTTTTAACAAAAAAGCAAACGTTCCACATGGTTTACAGTATTGGAGCATCTATTGTAATCTTGGGAGCAATGTTTAAAATCTTACATATCGGTTTAGGACCTTTTACAGGGGATTCATTATTAATGGCCGGTTTGATTACGGAAGCAGCTGTATTTTTCATTTCTGCTTTTGATAAACAAGAAGAAGATTTGGATTGGTCTTTGGTTTATCCCGAATTAGCCGGTGGTGCCCCTCGTAAGAGAAAAGATAAAACCGAAGCCGAATTGGAAGCCAGATTATCCGAAAAATTGGATAAAATGTTACAAGAAGCGCAATTGGATTCCAACTTGATGAGAAGTTTGGGAGAAAGTATCAGTAAATTCCACGAAGCGGCTAGACAAATGTCCGTTGTAACCGATGCTGCCGATTCTACTAAAAAATATGCAGAAGAATTGGCCTTGGCTTCATCTCAACTTGAAACTTTAAATAATCATTATCAAGTACAATTGGAAAGCGTTATTAAAAATGCCAGCGCTAACGAAGAAACTGCTGCATACGCCGAACAATTGAAAGAAAATATGGCTAAACTTAAAGAAAACTTAGCTAACTTGAATCAAGTCTACGGAGGCATGCTTTCAGCCATGAATGTCAATAAATAAAGTTCTTTATTTTAAAGAAACTTTTATCTGAAAATTTAATTATTTATTAATTCTAAAAAAAAATTATATAATGGCAGGAGGTAAATTATCAGCAAGACAAAAAATGATCAATTTGATGTATTTGGTCTTTATAGCGATGATGGCTTTGCAAATGTCTAAAAAAGTACTTTCAGCATTCGGAACATCAGCTGAAGATATCGAGACGCAAGCTAAAATGAAGACCAAATCAAATCAATATTTGCTAAAAAACTTGCAACAAAAGGCTAAGGAACAACCCGAAAAATATGCTAAGAAAAGTCAATTAGCCAATGAAATTGAAAATAAGACGGCTCAGTTTGCAGCTTATCTTAGAAAAATGAAAGATACAATTCTTAATATCGAATTTAAAGGCAAAGTACCGCCTAAAGATAAACTGGATTATGAGTTGCTATCAGGAACGGCAACGGTTGACAATTTATTTTTTAGAAAAGGTAAACCGACCCCGATTGCAAGTGATTTTAAGAAAAAAATAGAAGATTACAAAAATTATCTATTAAATATCACAATTGACGGTAAGCCTTTATCAAATGAAACTAAAAATAATATTTTACAACGTTTCAATACGGATGATATCAAACACGGCAAAAAAGGAAAACGAATCGAACCTTGGTTGATGGCAAATTTTGAAGGCTTCCCTACCGTTGCTACTTTATTTAAATTGGAAAATTATGTCAATAAAGCCAAAGTGACCGAAAATGAAATTTTGTCTGATATGTTGAGAGGTCAGATGGCTTCAGATGTATCTGTAACCAATTACGAACCGGTCGTTGTTTTGGATAAATCGGCTTTCTTCCCCGGTGAAAAAGTTACCGGTAAAGTGGCATTGGGACGTGTGGATAGCACAATGACTTTTAAGGAAGTTATTATAAACGGCCAGCCTGTTCCAAAAGACCAATTAACCAGCGGTTATGTAAAATTGAATTTACCGGCAGGCAATGTAGGGGAAAAAGAAGTAAAAGGTAAAATAGTTTTTAATGAAAATAATAAAGACGTTTTATTACCTTTCGTTATCAAATATGCTGTGATTCCCGTTCCGAACAGTGCCGTTATTTCAGCAGACAAAATGAATGTTGTGTATAGAGGAGTGGATAATCCGTTATCTATTTCAATACCAGGTGTTCCTGATAATAAAATTTCAGTCAGTGCACCGGGGTTAAGAAAAGTCGGTAGAGGAAAATACATAATGAATGTAACCAAGTATAAAGGTAAAACAGTACAAATTAAAGTTTCCGGTAAAGTTAACGGTAAAACCGTAACCGATAGTAAAACTTTCCGGGTTAAAAATATCCCGCCGCCGGTTGGAACGGTTAGGGGAGAAAGCGGTGTTATCAAAATGCCTAAAAGAAACTTGGGACTTTCAACTATCGGAGCCAAATTACCCGACTTTGATTTTGATGTAAAACTAGGGGTGAGAAGTTTTGATTTTAAAGTACCCGGACAACCCACATTGCGTGTTAACGGCACCAAATTGAACGCACAAGCCAAAACCTTGTTAAGACGTGTTAAACGCGGACAAAACGTTCAAATCTATAATATCAAAGCTTATTTGATTGGTAATTCGGGATATAAAATCAATAAAGTATCTCCTGTGATTATTGAAATCATTAATTAATCAATTTGAATGATCTGGGTTTTAACCCGAAATAAATAAACAATTCCAAATGAAAAAAGTATTTTTAATTTTAGCGTTCTTATTTCTGGCAAAAAACACTTTTGCACAATTTAATATTTTAAACGCCAAAGACCCTTCCGAAATAGGGGTGAAAAACGAACAACAAAAGAAGATGGATTTCAGTTTACCCTTGCCATATCCTTATACCGAAGACAGGGATATCCTTTGGGGTAAACAAGTTTGGGAACGAATAGATTTGGACGAACGTTTTAATTTGCCTCTATACTATCCGACTGATAGTTTGGCTTCAATGCCCAATGTTCGTTCTTTGTTTGATGCCTTATATACCGGTATTGTAAGTGGCCGGATAACAAAGGTTTATGCTGATTCGTATTTTACCCAAAAACTTTCTTTGGATGAACTCAAAGACAGAATGATTGCTATTGATACAACCGAAGAAGGAATCAATCAATATAATGATGAAGGTGTAGTTGATGCCCAGTATATCAATGAGTTTCAAGTCAATGCCGAAACCGTTGAAGAATTCCATTTTAGAGGCATTTGGTATTTTGACACCAAATACGGCGAGTTGAAGTATCGTTTGTTGGGATTGGCTCCTGTTGCTATCGACCCCAAAGGTATGGCAGCCGGTGTAACGCCTGATTTAGTGGAAGTTTTTTGGGTATTTTATCCCGATGCACGTTTAACTTTGCATGATTTTTATGCTTTTAATCCACGCAATACCATGCATCCGCTGGATTATGACCATTTGCTCAATGCAAGACGATTCAGTGGTGTAATATACAAAGAAGATAATGTGTATGGCGACCGCGAAATCAAAGAATATATTCACGACAATGCTTTGAGACAATTGTTAGAATCACAACGTATCAAAGAAAAAATCCGTGAATATGAATCGGATATGTGGAATTACTAATAAAATACTTTTTTCAATAAATATTTTAAACATCCACCTACCAAGGGTGGATGTTTTTTTATTGCAATTGTCTAGCCCTATCTGGTATTATTTTATTATTTTTGTAGTAAACCCGGAAAATATGAAAGACAAATTTCAGCTGATAAAAAACAGATTTGATGAACTTTCGGATCTTATCATTCAACCCGGTATTATTTCCGACCGAAAACGGTATGTTGCTGTCAATAAGGAGTATAAAGATTTGCAAAAAATAGTTGAAAAAATCAAAGAATATGAAGCGCTTGAAAGTATCATAAAAGAAGCCAAAGAGATTATGACCACGGAATCGGATGCTGAAATGATTGAAATGGCTAAAACGGAACTGGACGACGCACAAAAAAGGTTACCTGAATTGGAAGAAGAAATCAAATTTTTATTGATACCCAAAGATCCCGAAGATTCAAAAAATGCGATTGTAGAAATTAGAGCCGGAACCGGTGGAGATGAAGCGAGTATTTTTGCTGGTGATTTGTACAGAATGTACACCAAATATGCCGACAAAAAGGGATGGCGAACGGAAATTGTCGATTATAATGAAGGAACATCGGGAGGTTTTAAAGAGATTATTTTTAAAATAACCGGTGATGATG
>JALVST010000124.1 GCA_027024205.1 Flavobacteriales bacterium
AGGTTCCTTAATCAATATTTATAGAAATTTTGGAGTGTTATAAAAAATATTTGATGAAAAAATAATTTATGCCGAAAATTAAAAAAATTAAACAAAAAAAGAGGCGTCTCTATTACTTTTGAGACAGTCTCTTTTTTTATTGATTAATTATGTATCTTTGCTGCTAAACCAATGGTTGTTATTTATGGACATTAAAATATTTTCCTAACGAAAACACTATTGTCCTCTCCAGTCCCATAAAAACATGTGATAAAAAAAATCTAAAAAAAAAATTAGATGCAAAAAAAAGTTTTACAGTTTTGCTTTCAAGTCCCGATTGTAACTTTTTTGAAGCTATTGTAATCGGTAAATTAGTTGACAAATATCAAACCGATGTTAATGTTATATATTAAGCAAATTCGGTAGCTCTCTTTATTTTAATTAACAAAAAAAGGTAGCAGCCAAAAAAATTGATTTTTTTTCATATCCCAAAATATGAAAATACGGATGAAAAGATTACTTCTTTGATTCAGCCAATAGCAAATGTTATTAAATTCAAAACAAAAATGAATCTGAAAGAAGCACTAACATTCATCAATAACGAATATAGAATGACAAAGGAAAAAACTTTAAAATTAGGACTAATTCATGAAATACGTTTAAGCATAATAATAAATAATGTGAAACTACCGGAGCACTTCAACAAGCGAATTTGCCGGCATTAATTTTTTACAAAAAAAAATATGTATATTTGTATATAAACCCAAAAAAAAAGTTATGTATAAATCAAAAATTACAGGACTGGGAAAATACGTTCCCGAAAGAATTATAACTAACAATGAATTAACCCGATACATGGATACCAGTGACGAATGGATTAGAGAACGTACAGGCATAGAAGAACGCCGTTGGGCAGTTCCCGGAGACGGCAATACAACAGCCACTATGGGGGTTAAAGCAGCTAAAAAAGCTTTGGAACAGGCCGGTTTAAGCCCAAAAGATATCGATTTTATTGTCTTTGCTACTCTAAGCCCCGATTATTATTTTCCGGGTTCAGGCGTACAGGTTCAAGAAATGTTGGGTTGTAACACGATAGGAGCATTAGATGTCCGTAACCAATGTTCAGGATTCGTTTACGCTCTTGCCACTGCCGACCAATTTATAAAAACCGGTATGTATAAAAACATTCTGGTAATAGGTTCCGAATTGCAATCCACCGGTCTGGATTTATCCACACGAGGACGCGGCGTTGCTGTTATTTTTGGTGATGGCGCCGGTGCCGTTGTGTTATCCCGAAGCGATAGTGACAGTGATATTTTATCAAACCACCTGCATTCCGAAGGTAAGTATGCCGAAGAACTCACCGTAAAAGTCCCCGGAAATCAAAATCCACCTAATAAACTGGTTGAAAATTGGGATCCGGAAGATTTATCATATTATCCTTATATGAACGGTAACTATGTTTTTAAACAAGCTGTTACCCGCTTCCCGGAAGCTATCATGGAAGGCCTAAAAGCCAATAATTTGACACCAAAAGATGTCAATCTGTTAATCCCACATCAAGCCAATCTGCGTATTTCTCAATTTGTCCAAAAAAAATTGGGTATGACAGATGAACAAATTATGAATAACATTCAAAAATACGGCAATACAACAGCCGCTTCCATACCGATTGCGATGACAGAAGCCTGGGAACAAGGACGTATCAAACGGGGAGATATCGTAGTAACCGCTGCCTTTGGTTCCGGTTTTACGTGGGGATCCAATATTATCAGATTTTAACATTAAGCAAAACATAATTACGTACCACTGGCGTTGAAAGTGGAATATAAATAATAAATAAAATATGAAAATATGAAAAAACATCTTTCATTTTTACTGATTTTGTTGACTTTTTTGTCAAGTTGTGAAGGTAATCACAAAAAACGTGAGCCACAAAAAGTCTCGGAAAGCAAAATAGACAAAGAAAAACAAGCACGGGAAAAAACGCAAAATGACATGCAAGCCAAAATCGACCAATACGTAAAAGTTAAACTGATAACCGACACCAATATATTAACGGATAATGAAAAAAAACTAATTGTGCATCTCATCAAGGCGGCTCAATACATGGATCCGGCATTTTGGGAACAAACCTACGGGGACAAGCAAAGTTTGATGCAAAAGATCAAAGATTCATTAACCCGGATTTACGTCGAAATTAATTATGGTCCATGGGATAGATTAGATGATAACAAACCTTTTGTGGAAGGTATCGGTCCCAAACCGGCCAGCGCCAATTTTTACCCACACGATATGACCAAAGAAGAATTTGAAAAAGCTGATTTGCCCGATAAAACGAGTCAATACACTATTTTAAGACGTGACCAAAACGGTAAATTATTTACGATTCCGTATCACCTGGCTTATAAAAAATATTTAAAACCAGCGAGTAAAGAATTGCTTGAAGCTGCCAAATATGCAGATAATAAGCAGTTTAAACAATATTTGCAATTACGCGCAAAAGCTCTGCTCGATGACAATTTTCAACCAAGTGATATGCAATGGATGGATATGAAAAACAACCATATCGACATCGTTATCGGACCAATTGAAAATTATGAAGACCAACTTTACAACTACAAAACCGCTTATGAAGGCGTTGTTTTGGTAAAAGATATGAATTGGAGCAAAAAATTGGAAAAATTCATCAAATTCTTACCCGAATTACAAAACAACCTGCCGGTACCTCCGGAATACAAACAAGAAAAATCCGGAACCCGTTCCGATTTAAACGCTTACGATGCGGTATATTACGCCGGAAATGCAAATACAGGCGGTAAAACCATAGCTATTAATTTGCCCAATGACGAAGAAGTCCAACTTAAAAAAGGAACTCGTCGTCTACAATTAAAAAATGTTATGAAAGCCAAATTTGACCGGATACTCGTTCCCATTGCCAATATGATAATAACACATGAACAACGTAAACATATCAAATTTGACGCTTTCTTTGCCAATACCATGTTTCACGAAGTTGCACACGGATTAGGTATCAAAAAAACCATTAACGGCAAAGGGATGGTACGAACCGCTCTCAAAGAATATTATTCGGCTATTGAGGAAGGCAAAGCTGATATTCTTGGTTTGTATATGGTCGATCAATTGCATAAAAAAGGCGAATTGGACGGCGATATGAAAGATTATATGACGACATTTATGGCTAGTATTTTCCGTAGTATCCGCTTTGGAGCTGCCGATGCACACGGTGTCGCCAATATGATACGTTTTAATTATTTCAAAGAAAAAGGCGCTTTTACACGCAATCTGGACGGCACTTACAAAGTCAATTACGATAAAATGTACGATGCTATGAAATCTTTATCGGCTCTATTATTAAAATTACAAGGCGATGGTGATTATGAAGGGGTGGCCAAACTTGTCAAAGAAAAAGGCATTATCCCGGAACAATTGAAACAAGACTTACAAAAACTAAATGATGCACATATACCCGTGGATATTATTTTTGATCAGGGAATTGAAACCTTGGGACTTTGAATAATTGAAATAGAATAATGAGATTTCTCACTATATTCGAAATGACAGACGATATGTTCGAAATGATTAAGGCATGTCATTTCGAAGGAGAAACGGCTGAGAAATCTATTTAATATGTACTGAGATTTCTCACTACGTTCATAATAACAAACATAAAATGCCTCACATCGAAAGTAGGAATACGTGATTAACTCCCGATACCCCCGACGGCTGTCGAAGTCGGGAGGGTACAGCAAATAACCATATCATCAACAAAAAAATGAAATCAATCTATCTCAAAGAGCTCAAACAATTATTTTCATCACCTATCGGCTATTTAGCCATGGGTTTGTTCTTTGTATTCAATGCACTGTTTTTGTGGTTTATAGAAGGAAATTATTATCTGCCCACATACGGTTTTGCCGACCTGCTTCCTTTTTTCAACCTGGTACCTTGGATATTGATTTTTGTTATTGCCGCTATCGGTATGAAAAGTTTTTCTGACGAATTTAAAACCGGCACCATTGAAACTTTATTGACCAAACCACTGGCTTTCAAAGATATTGTTTTAGGTAAATTTTTCAGTATATGGACCATTGGACTTTTTATGCTTATCCCTACATTAATATATATGTATAGTATCCGTCACTTCAGTTTGGACGGCAATTTGGATTACAAAAACCTGGTTAGCGCCTATATAGGATTGTTTTTATTGATTGGGGCTTTGTCATCAATAACTATATTCAGCTCGTCATTATTTGACAATCAGGTTAATGCATTTTTAACCGGTTTGTTTTTAAGTTTTTTATTTTACTACGGATTTGAAGGGCTCGGTAGTTTTAACCTGTTGGGCGGATTGGATTTGTTTTTTAAAAAATTAAGTTTGGATTTCCATTATCAAAACATGGTAAAAGGTTTAATAAAACTATCCAGCATTACTTATATACTGAGTATCATTGTGTTATTTACCGGACTGACCATTTATACTTTACAAAATCGTATCCGCTGATGGAAAATTTTACAGCATACAATCCAACCGTATTGCATTTCGGAAAAAATGTTATTGATAAATTACCGGCTCACCTGGCCGGAACGGGTCAAAATGCTTTACTGTTAACCGGCAAAGGCAGTGTTAAAAAATACGGTTATTATGACCAAGTTATCGAAAAACTAAAAGAAGCCGGTAAAAACATTGTAGATTTTTCCGGCATCAAACCCAATCCGGTTATAGATGATGCCGAAAAAGCTGTTGAGTTGGCTCGTAACCGTCACATTGATTTTATTATAGCATTGGGAGGGGGCAGTGTGATTGATACGGCCAAAATGGTCAATATGGCGTTTGCAAATAATTTGCCCGTTTGGGATATTATGAAGCGTCGTGTGGAACCGGTCAAAAAAGTGCCTTTATTCGTTATATTAACCTTGGCTGCTACCGGAACCGAAATGAATGGGGCCGCTGTTTTGCAAAACCATCAGACCCAAGAAAAAATCGGGTATTTTTCACCATTGATGTATCCCGATGTGTCGTTCTTAAATCCGGCATATACCTTTACGGTACCCAAAAATCAAACTATTAACGGTATTGTCGATTTAGTCGCTCACAGTTTGGAAGCCTTTTTCTCAGGTGGTTCTGCTCCCTTACCGGACAGGTTTGTGGCCGCCAATATTATAGAGACTTTTGACTACGCCCCCGCCCTGCTCAACGATTTGACCAACTACGATTTACGTGCCCGTATGCTTTGGTCGGCGACCGTAGCCGAAAATGGCACTACCATGCACGGCAGAACAACTTCCGGTGATTGGGGGACACACGCTTTGGCACATCATATTTCGCTTCTTTGGGATACCCCACACGGACAAACTCTGTCAGTCTTGTTCCCGGCTTGGATGAAAGCCAATTTAAATAAAATATCATCACGGTTAAAACAGTTGGGAAAATTATTAACCGGTAATTCTCAAATCAAACCGGAAGATACCATCCGTATTTTTGAAGATTTCTTTACCCGTATAGGCGCACCTGTGCGTTTTGAACAACTCGGCTTATCGAAAGAAGACAAAGAAAAACTTTTAAATTTGTGGCTTAAAAACAAACCGACAGGCACAAACGTCACCCTTGATGAAAATGATTATCAAAATATCATTTCATTTTTGTAAACGGGAAAATGGCAAAACAACAATAAAGAATGACAAAAAATTTAAAACATATCATTTTATTACTGTTTGGTATCATCTTTATCAATATCGTTGCAAGTTATTTTGACACTAAAATCGATATGACCGCTGACAAACGTTTTACATTGTCAAAAACATCTGTAATAGTAGTAAAGCAAGTCAAAAAACCGATGCAAGTTATCGTGTTTTTAAAAGGAGATTTTCCTTCCTATTTTAAACGATTGGCCAACGAAACCGAAAATTTATTACAAGATTTTCATCAAGAAAATCCGGATATCGATTATGTCTTTATCAACCCCCTTGAAAAAGGTGATGATTATGTAAAATCATTAATTAACAAAGGATTGCAACCGGCTCAAATCAGCCTGCAGAAATCCGGAAAAATGGAACAAGTCTTGATTTTTCCTTGGGCTGTTATCAAACAGGGTAAAAGCGAAATGCCGGTTTCTCTCTTGACAAAAGCATATGCCCAAAGTATTGACGACCAAATAGAAAAAAGTATTGAAAATCTGGAATACGCCTTGACGAACGGCATACACTTGATGACTGCTCAAAAACAACAAAAAATTGCCGTTATTAAAGGTAATGGAGAATTGGATGATTTACATATTACCGATTTTTTAAGAAGTATCGGAAAAAAATACCGCTTGGCACCGTTTACACTCGACAGTGTGGCAACCGAACCGGTTAAAACACTACAGGATTTACAAGATTACAATCTGGCTATTGTTGCCAAACCCACAGAAAAATTTAACGACAGTGAAAAATTTGTGTTAGACCAATTTTTAATGCACGGCGGTCGTTTAATGCTCCTGATTGATGCCGTCAAAGCTCACAAAGATACCTTGATGTATCATGGCAAAACCTATGCACTTAATGCCGAACTCAACCTAACAGATATGCTCTTTGCTTACGGCGTACGGATCAAAGCCGAATTGGTTAAGGATTTAATTGCCGCTCCGGTCGTTTTAAAAGTAGGACAAGTCGGCAACAAACCCCAATTGGAACAATTTCCTTGGTTTTACAGTCCGTTGGCACAACCGAATAAAAAACATCCTATTGGAAAAAATCTGGAAATGGTCATACTCGATTTTGTCAGCCCTATGGAAATTTTGAAAAACAAAACAAAGAAAACCATCCTATTGGCTAGTTCACCCAAGACACAAATAGTCGGTGTGCCTACGGAAATCAACTTTGAAGAAATTGGGAAAAAACCGGATTTATCACTATACACGGCAGGTAGTCAAATTTTCGGGGTATTACTCGAAGGCGATTTAAAATCAGCTTTTAATCATCGCATAAAACCTATTAAAACAGATAATGTGCTGGAAAACGGACAATCCGCTTTAATTGTCATTTCCGATGGCGATATCATCAAAAATCAAGTGGATAAAGGTAAACCGTTGGCATTAGGTTTTGATAAATGGAGTAAAATAAGTTATGACAACAAACAATTTTTGCTCAATGCCGTCGATTATTTGATGGACAAAAACGGGGTTATCAGTTTGAAAAACAAAGAAGTTAAACTCAAATTTTTAGACCAGAACAAGATGATTGCCGAACTGCGTTTTTGGCAATGGTTGAATTTGTTGTTACCGTTGTTCTTTACAGGGTTATTTGCTTGGTTATTTAACTATTGGCGAAAAAAAAGGTTTGCTTGATATTGCAGACGACTGCCTTGAAACATTGATTTAAAATATAATAGTTAGTATTCGACGGTCATCCCTTATTAAACACATTTTTTTTGAAAAATGGTAGCGCATTTGTTTGTCTCTTACTGAACCCCATAATAGAGGTAAAAGATTATAGGATGAAACAATAATAAAACACACTGAACCTTGAAGGGGTGAGATTATAGATTTCTCCTCACGCCCGCGTCGCTCGTTCGAAATGACAGTTATACATTAAAACGGAAGTGCATTACATCGCCGTCTTGCACGATATAATCCTTACCTTCTACCCGCATTTTCCCGGCTTCTTTGACTTTGGCTTCCGAACCGTATTTGACATAATCATCATAAGAAATGACTTCGGCACGGATAAATCCTTTTTCAAAATCACTGTGTATCACCCCTGCTGCTTGCGGCGCCGTTGCACCAACCGGGATTGTCCATGCACGCACTTCCTTAACCCCAGCAGTAAAATAGGTTTGTAAATTAAGTAATTTGTAAACCGCTCTAATCAATTTGTTAATGCCCGGTTCATCCAATCCCAAATCTTCCAAAAACATTTGCCGTTCTTCATAGGTATCCAATTCCATAATATCGGCTTCGGCTGCTGCAGCCAATACCAAAAGCCCGGCATTTTCATCTTTGATAGCATATTTAACAGCCTCAACATATTTGTTTCCGTCAGGTAAAGAATTCTCATCGGCATTGCAAACATACAAAACCGGTTTATCGGTAAGCAGTTGATAAGTCTTCACATACTTATCTCGTTCTTCATCTTTGAAATCAATAGCACGCACTGAAATGCCCTTTTCAAGGTTTTCTTTGATTTTTAACAATATCTCATATTCCTTTTGGGCTTCCTTATCACCTGTTTGAGCTTTTCGTTTGACTTTTTCCATCCGTTTCTCAACGGTTTCCAAATCTTTGAGTTGCAATTCCATTTCAATAATTTCCTTATCCCGCACCGGGTCCACATTACCCTCTACGTGAGAAATATTGTCATCGTCAAAACAACGTAACACGTGGATAATGGCATCGGTTTCACGAATGTTGGCCAAAAATTTGTTTCCCAACCCTTCTCCTTTACTGGCACCTTTAACTAATCCGGCAATATCAACTATTTCCACTGTTGCCGGTACAACCCGCTCAGGCTTAACAATTTTTTCCAAAGTTTCCAACCGCTGATCGGGGACATTAACCACGCCCACATTAGGCTCAATGGTACAAAACGGATAATTTGCCGACTGCGCTTTGGCATTAGACAAACAATTAAAAAGAGTTGATTTTCCGACATTGGGCAAACCGACAATTCCTGCTTTCATATAATATGATGTTTGATAAAATTTCGGCAAATATACATCAAAGTAGTTAAAAGTCGTAAGTCGAAGATTGAAAGTTTTCAAACGGTTGTTTATTAGCAAGCGCAGTAAATCACAAAAGCTTTAACCGAAAAAGGTTTTTCACATCAAAATATATATTATCAAATTATCATAAAAAAACAATGCGACTTTACGCTTAAACTTAAAACTTATATTGTATTTTAGCAAAAAAAAAGTTATGGCTGCAACACCTTCCAATATGCTTCCTTTGGGAACCAAAGCCCCGGATTTTAAATTGCATGACACCGTATCCGGTAAGTACTTGACTTATAAAGATATAAAAGGTAAAAAAGGCACGGTTGTCATGTTTATTTGCAACCACTGTCCATATGTTTTACACGTAAATGATCAGATAGTCAGCATTGCCAAAGACTACCAAGACAAAGGGATAGGATTTGTGGCTATCAGTTCAAACGACGTGGAAAATTATCCACAAGATGCTCCCGAATTGATGACCGAACAAGCCAAAAAAATCGGTTATACTTTTCCTTATTTATATGACGAAACTCAAGAAACCGCCAAAGCTTATCAAGCGGCTTGCACCCCTGATTTTTATGTTTTCGATACTGAGGACAAACTGGTTTATCGCGGCAGGATGGACGAAAGTACCCCGAAAAACAATCTACCTAACGATGGTAAAGATTTGCGAAAAGCTTTAGATTACTTACTGGAAGGTAAAATCATTCCAGATGAAGAACAAAAACCGAGTATCGGTTGTAATATCAAATGGAAAGAACCGCCAAGTGTCGATTTACAAGAAGTCAATATTAAAGTTTAATTTTTTCATCACTTACGAAAACAAGTTTTCGACGGTCTGAAAAAAACAAAAGGAGAATTTCTTCCCCCGTTCCTAAAGATTTTGTATCTTTAGGTATGCAAAGCTCAGCAAATATACCATTTAAAAATTACTCTCAACAACAATTGAGTTTAATTCCACCAAGTTGGGAGGAATTAAT
>JALVST010000125.1 GCA_027024205.1 Flavobacteriales bacterium
TTTTAAATGGTATATTTGCTGAGCTTTGCATACCTAAGATACAAAATCTTTAGGAACGGGGGAAGAAATTCTCCCGTTTTTTTTACAAAAAACAAAAAAAGGCTGCCCTTTTGAGACAGCCTCATTTACTTTTCTAGCGGTCCGGACGAGACTCGAACTCGCGACCCCATGCGTGACAGGCATGTATTCTAACCAACTGAACTACCGGACCTGAATTCTTATTTTGCGAATGCAAATATATAAACTTTTTTCAAAACTTCAAACAAAAAAATTTTTTTTACACATTTTTTTTATGTTACTTTGAATATTATTTGCTGTATAATTTTAATGTATGATTTTAGTCACTGGCGTTACCGGTTTAACCGGCTCTCATTTGTTGCTATATTTGGCTCGCAAAGGCGAGAGCGTCAAGGCTATATACAGAACCGAACAAAGTTTGAATAAAACCAAAAATCTGTTCGGGTATTACAGTGCCGAACCGGATAAACTCTGGCAACAAGTCGATTGGGTTCAAGCCGATATTACCGATATTACATCTCTGGAACCTGTTTTTGAAGGTGTTACGGAAATTTATCATACGGCGGCAAAAGTGTCTTTTAAGCCGGAAGATGTAGAAGAATTGATGCGGACCAATGTAGAAGGTACAGCCAATTTGTTGCATTTGTCAATTGATCATAAAATTAAGAAATTTTTACACGTCAGTTCCATTGCCGCATTGGGCACTTATGACAATCCCGTAACGGAACAAACCCATTGGAACTGGAAAGAAAAACACAGCGATTATGCCGTCAGTAAATATTTGGGCGAAATGGAAGTCTGGCGTGCCGGACAAGAAGGCGTACCGGTTGTTATTATCAATCCGTCTGTGATAATTGGTGCACATTTTTGGGATAGAGGTATTGGAAATATCATCCGGAAAATCAACAATGGTATGCGATTTTATCCACCCGGCGGTAACGGTTTTGTCGATGTGTGGGATGTTGTCAAAATTATGACAGAATTGATGAAACAGGATATAACCAATCAATCGTTTATCGTGTCGGGATATGACAAATCGTATAAGGAATTATTGACCGCCATTGCCAAAGCTGCCGGAAAACAACCACCAAAATACAAACTTCCGCGGTTTGCAGCTGAAATTGTCTATTGGGCGGGACGGTTGACAGGTCGGAGCATAACTTCAAGAGCTTTGTTAAACACTTTGTTTCAACATCCGCATTATTCTTCACAAAAAATCATCGACGAATTGGATTACCGGTTTATTCCTTTTGAAGCGAGTATTCTTAATTTGGTAGAACAATACCGAAAAGTTTTTGAACAATGATTCGCTTGTATCCTTCCACGATGCCGTTTTGGGTCAAATGGTTTTTCCCTAAACTGACTTACCGTTATCCCGTTGAAGAAAACCGGGTTTATTTAACTTTTGACGATGGTCCCGAACCGGACGTCACACCTTGGGTTTTAGACGTATTGAAACGGGAGCAAGTCAAAGCGACATTTTTTTGTGTAGGAAACCGGATAGAAAAATACCCGGACATTTTAAAGCAAATTATCGCAGAAGGACATCAAATAGGCAATCATTCTTATAAGCACGAAAACGGTTGGCGAACCCCGGTGGTATTTTATAAAAATAGTATTGATAAAACGGAAAAACTGATTACAAGACATATAACTTCATCAAAATTTTTCAGGCCACCTTACGGACGGATAACCCCCAAGCAAATAAAATTATTGAAACGTGCAAATTACAAAATCATTATGTGGTCTGTGCTTTCCGGCGATTTTTACGCCAATTTAAACCCTGTTCAAACACTATCCTATTTAAAAAAACATACCCGTCCGGGCGATATTATCGTTTTTCATGACAGTCGTAAAGCTTTTAATAATCTCAAACCTATTTTGCCGGCTTTTATTCACCATTTAAAAAAAGAAGGTTTAAAACTTGACAAATTATATTAAGATATTTTGAGTTGTACATAAAAAATAAACTGATAATCAACAAATTGCACCATTCATTAATGAACTTTTTCTTAATAAAAGTGTGATTTTTATTTCTTTTCGGTCAATGTAATTGAAGGTTGCAAATGATAGTTATCCTTTTTCCAAAATCTTAACAAAAAATCAATATCATCCAGTATCAACTCTCCTTCGTCATCTTGAAAATATGGTAATTTCGTTTTACAATTGTCAATGCAATAATATGCCAATTCTTTAGAAAACTCTTACGACATCAACAATTCTATTACATGTTCTGTGCTTTTTTCTTCATTGTAATATTTGTTATTAGGTAACAGAAAAGCACTGTTAATTCCAAAAGCAATTTCAATTCCCGTTTCAGGATTGAAAAAAATCAAACCGGTTTCTTCTGTCTTCGCTATATCTTCGATGTTATTAGTATCATTGAAAATTTTCTTTTGTGCTTTTTTCTTTAATTTTTTCATAAAATTTTGATATGAAAAATTCAAAAATTCGTTTATAAAACTTTGGATTTTTTCAACCGGCATAAAAGCTATCGGATATCCGTTATTGAATATTTTGAATGTTTTATATTGTGATTGTAATATTTCACGGAATTTTTCTTTTTCATTTTCATAGTCTAAAAAACTGACATTTATTTTACTCTTAACGGAATTTTTTTCTTTGGCTACTAAATCGGCATCATAAAGTATTTGCGTATAAAATCCCGAATACCACCACTCACCTTTCCACTTCACAAAACCGATAAATATAATATTATCGATTTCTTTTAATTTACCAGGATGCTCAAATGATTTTTTAGTCAAATGAAATTGTTTCCCCGACGCAATATGTTCGAGAAAAATATTTTTATCATCTTGACCTTTATAAAAGAAATATCCTTGAATTTTTTTTGATATGTTCCGGTAATCTTTACTCAAAGGATGATTTTAGATACTTTTTTATGATCATAACACAGATTACCATGACTTAACCAAATAAATTTTCATTTTTTTTCAAAAAATGTTATTTAGTTTTTTTTTAGGCATAAATCCTCGCTTCATCGGGGTCTCTGCCCAACTACCGTATACACCCACTCGTGTGGTAGAATATTAATATTAACCGTACCATGAAATTCTTCAGTAATTAAAGTTTCGCACTTACTATTATGATGCTAATTTACAAATATTTAACGATTTTGCTAATTTTCCATTTTCTTCAATCACATCGCTGTAAACAATTAATTTTCTGATTATTACATCAATATCAA
>JALVST010000126.1 GCA_027024205.1 Flavobacteriales bacterium
TATCCTCAAGCGGTTGATTATAAAATCCGGATAGAGGCGTTCGTACCAACTGATACTGGTGATTACCGAAATAATTGTAAATAATTTCACCGGTTTTATAATTGATACTGTATGCCGGAGAAAATTTAGTAATACCTGAAATGCCGGTAAAAAATTTGGTCATCCGGTAAATTTGTTGGGTAGCGATATTGTAGCGGTATAAATCTCTAAATCCATCAAAATCAGATAAAAAGTAAATATTTTCAGCGGATTTATCAAACTGCGGGTTCATATTGTTAGCCCCGGGTAAAATGGGCGGATAAAATTTTTGTTGTCCGGCTACATCCAAAATTCCGATATGATATTTGACCGGATATAATTTACGTTTAACATAATAATAATCAGTTGTAAAAATGATTTTGGAACCGTCGGTTGACCAAGCGGGTTGCAATTCTGCATAAGGGTCATCCGTTAGTTGTGTTAGCTTTTCAGTATCCAAATCGTAAAGATACAAATCGGGTTGTCCGTCCACCTGTGCCAGTAACAAAATAGACTTGCCGTTTGGGGACCAAACCGGATATGAAAAAGCTTGTAAACCGGCTATATTTATAATTTTTTTAATTTTCTTTTTAGCAACATCAATCAAAGCCAATTGGTTTTTACCTTTTTTAAAAACGATATAAACAAAATATTTACTATCAGGAGACCAACTTCCCGCCGATTCAAAGGCATCTATTTCGTCAATATGGTTACTCATGGATTTTGAAGATATTTTGTGCATTTTACGGGATTGGAGATCCGCTACATACAAATCCATTGACAGCACATTTTTTTCCGACAAGAAAATAATTTTCCGGCCGTCGGGGCTAACCACCGGGGAGACATTCATTTTCCCAGCATTTTTATCGTTAAAAATAACGGTTCCGGCCGGTAAAGTATCGCGTCCGGATAAAAATTGACTGTAATAAATTTCATTTGAACGTTTCCATTGTTTGGACAGACTGTCCAAATGAACGTGAAGGATGGTATCCGTCGCTTCTTTTAAACCGGAAAGCAAAGTTGCATGAAACAAAGGTTTTACTTTATCATCGCCGTAAGTACCACCGATATAAGCCCAAAAATCTTGCCCGTAACGATAAGGAAAATATTTGCTCTTGTATAAATCTTTCAGTAGCGGAAAGTCTTTACTCATAACAGCATCACGCATCCACATAGCCGTATGTTCGTCATAACGTCCCAAAGAAAGATATTCCGCCATACCCTCTATCATCCAAAGCGGCACATTGGCCAAATTGTTAAACGATAGTGAATCATCGGTTTTAATCAAATTGTATTGAAAAGCGTGAACCAACTCGTGTCCCAAGACATGATCGGTTTGTCCAAAAGAGGGTCTTACCGGCATGGTCACACGGTTTTTGAGAGCTTCGGTAACACCGCCTGTACCTACACCAATATTACCTGATATGGCCGTAGTCTGCTGAAAATCAGCATGATTATCGTATAAAATTATCGGAATTTTATCAGGAAACGTATCTTTAAACAAAGTATAATGCCGTTTATACCATTTTTCCGATTCATATAAAAATGCAGTTCGTAACGAATCATTTTTCAAATAAGTATATAAACTGATATGAGGCGTTTCGAAAACTTTAAAATCAAATTCTTCATAACGCGGTTTGTTACCTCCGAAATATTGGGCATTTGTCCACAAAAAACTTCCAAAAAATAGAATTGTAAAAATTTTTTTCATCTGTTTATTTTTTGACTTTAACACTAAGGTCAGATGTAACCTTTGATGATTAAAATAATCATTTTTTTTGTGTGTTTAATGATTATTTTAATCATGCCGGTTTCATCTTTTTAAATTTTTATTATTCTGAGAATGAAGAAATAAAAATATCTTCGCATTCAGGGACTCCCGATGAATTTTAACATTTTCTTGTGTATATTTTAAAATAATAAAATTCTTGGTCATTTATCATTGTTTTATTTTGTTAAAATCATCCTGCATTAATGAGTTTTCAAATTTAGTAAATTTATCGTCATTTACCGAAAAAATAGTTCCCGCGGATAAATCCGGCCGCATATTTTTTTACAGGACAAAGATAGCTTCGGACCAAAGCCGGGTATTTTTCCGGCGCTTTATATCCGGAAAATCTCCATATATAAACCGGTCAAGCAGTTTGTTGCAAACAACTACTCCAAATATTTAGCCACAATAGGCATCCGTCTGCCCATACCGAAAGCTTTGGGACTGACGCGCAGGACCGGCGCCGTTTGATGCCGTTTAAATTCGTTACGATTGACCATTTTCAATATTCTTTCAACCAAAGATTTGTCAAAACCTTTGGCAATAATTTCTTTGGGGCCTTGCCGCTCCTCGATATATTGTCTTAATACAGGGTCTAAAATATCATAAGGCGGTAAACTGTCACTGTCTTTTTGTCCGGGACGTAGTTCCGCCGAAGGCGGTTTTTGTATCGTATTGTCAGGAATAATCTCTTTATGGCGGTTGATATAACGGGCTAAATCGTAAACTTCCGTTTTATACACATCTCCGATTACGGATAATCCGCCTGCCAAATCCCCGTAAAGCGTCCCGTATCCGACAGCCATTTCGCTTTTGTTGGTTGTATTGAGCAAAATATTACCGAATTTGTTGGAAATTGCCATCACCAAATTACCTCTAATACGGGCTTGAATATTTTCTTCCGTAACATCAAAATCACGTCCTTCAAAAAGTGGATTGAGTTGTTGCAGATAACTTTTAAAAATGTCTTTTATCGGGACGATATCATAACGAATTCCCAAATTTTTGGCCAAATCTTCAGCATCTTTAACCGAATGCGCCGATGAAAATTGCGACGGCATCAACAAAACCCTTACATTATCTTTGCCAAGTGCTTCGGTTGCCAAAACGGTTGTAACGGCAGAATCCAAACCGCCCGACAGTCCAACAACAGCCGTCTTAAAACCTATTTTACCGAAATAATCCTTGATACCTAAAAGCAACGCATCGTGTATCAACGCAATTTTATCTTTTGATTGTTCCCTGTTGGCTGCACTGTTTTTAACATCCGACAAATCAACAACTTGTAAACCTTCGGCAAAATACGGCATTTCCGAATAAACCGTCTGACCGGGCGTCATAACCAATGAACCGCCATCAAAAATTATATCTGTCTGAGCACCGACATGATTGACATAAAAAAGCGGCACTTGATAAGCTTTGAC
>JALVST010000127.1 GCA_027024205.1 Flavobacteriales bacterium
ACCGCTATGCACGGTCACTTAGCATTCTGGGGCGCTTATGCCTCTATAGTTTTGGCAATGATTACTTATGCCATGCCAAACTTAACCGGAAGAAAATTCTATGACCACGCTCGTGGTCGTATGGCTTTCTGGTTGTCAAATATTGGTATTTTTACAATGGTTTCCGCTTTTGCAGCTGCCGGTGTCGCACAAGTTTACCTCGAAAGAATTCTTGGTTACGATTTCGGTCAAGTGCAAAATGAAATTCAAGTACATTTCTGGGTATTGATTACGGGAGCTACCATATTATCAACCGGTATTACCCTATATATCATTGATTTCATCAAATACGGCTTACCGACAGATGAAGCTTTGGAATCATAAATCCTAATAATTTCATTGATTTATTTATAAAAGAGATTGCCGGCAACCGGCAATCTCTTTATCAATTATATTAATAAAAATAACTAATTTTAACACCTCGGTTACTGAGCTTGCCGAAGTATTAACTTTCAACTTAACATGAAAGCACCCTATTATCAACCTGTATCCAAAGAAATTGAAGTTTTTGAAAAAACTTTTGAAAATAAGCTACCTTTATTGCTCAAAGGTCCGACAGGAACCGGAAAGTCAAGGTTTATAGAATTTATGGCACATAAACTCGGTAAAAAACTATTGACTGTTGCCTGCCACGAAGAAACTTCGGCAACGGATTTAATCGGACGGTATATCATCAAGGGAGCTGAGACCGTTTGGTTAGACGGTCCTTTGACTAAAGCCGTGCGTGAAGGTTACATTATATATTTGGATGAAATTGCCGAAGCACGTCCCGATGTTATTGTTGCCATTCATCCGCTGACTGACCACCGGCGTGAGTTGTATATCGACAAACTGGGTGAAACACTTAAAGCACATCCCGGTTTTATGTTGGTAGCTTCTTTTAATCCGGGATACCAACGTGGCTTTAAAGAACTCAAACCATCGACCAAACAACGGTTTGTGGCTCTCGGTTTTGATTATCCCGAGGCATCATTGGAACAAGAAATTATAATAAACGAAACCGGAGTAGATAAAGATACGGCTAAAAAACTGGTTAAAATTGCCGGAAAAATCCGCAATCTGACCGAATTAGGATTGTCTGAAACGGTTTCAACCCGCTTATTGGTCGATGCGGCAAAATTGATTAAAAGCGGTTTACCCAAACGTTTATCCGTACATGTTGCTATTGTAGAGCCGTTGACCGATGAACCTGAAATTATCGATGCCTTAAAGGATTTAACGGATTTATTAATTTAGTAGCAAGTAATAAGTTTATTGAGGAAATGAGGAAGTGCGCTTCGGTACGATTTTGTTCCTGGCGTCACAAAATCAGTCAGCGGCCTACCACAGTAGGTGGCTGAGTGCTGTGAGCGAAGCGAACAGTGTATCGAAGCCCCGGTCATCAAAGCGCTAAAAATGAACCACAACAAATCCTCAAATCCTCAATTCATAAAACGAATATATGGTATGGAATAGAAAACATTCATCAAATAACGTCGTATTCTTTGAAACAATACAAATTCTCATTTCCTCAATTTTAAAGTAGAAAAACACTATGAAAAAATAAACAATCATCAAAGAACAGATTATTCAATGAAACACAATAAATCATCAGTTCCTCAAATTAAAAGATGTAGATACGGTATGAAATGAAGCGCATTTATCAAACAACACAATATTCTTTGAAGTAAAAAACAACCAATGAGCTGGGACGAACTTTTACAAGGTATTTTTGAAGGTTACTTCAAGCTAACCGACCGTTTTAAGAAAAAACGGCAGCGGGATTTAATAACCGCCGGTTATACGGTCCGGTTGGAAGATGTTGCACCGAAACTAACTATTATTGCACGGGCAATTACCGGAGAGGCTATCGAATTGGTTGCGGCTGAACGCGAAGGAGGGTATAAAAACCGGTATTTTTTTCTGCCTGTATTTTTTGCGGAATTTGATAATTACCGCGATAATTTACAATATTATCTTTTTAGAACTTTGTATTTGATTATCCAAAGGGAAATGTATTTGAATTGGCAACCCGGTGAAGCGGACAAAGATTTGAAGTTGTCGAGACAAAAAGCCTTGGAAACCGCCCCGCAAGTATTGGAAAGATTGTTTGTGGATTTTCCGTCTATGCAGACCATACATCAAAAGTTAGTTTTGCATTATCAAAATAAAGCAGCTGAAAAGCAGCAGCCTGATTATACATTTATTTACGGCAAATGGATGCATAATCAAACGGAAAGTGAACTTGATAATAAATTGAAAAACATCAATCAAAAAGTTAAAAAAGCTATTGATGAAGAAATCAGTACCATACTTAAAGCCAAAGCCGTTGAAGAAATGGAAACCTTGCAAGTGGATAAAAAACAACAGGCTGATCAAGTAGTACACAATTATTATGAAAAAGTGGAAACGCTTGAGGAACACAAAGGTGGTATTTGGAAAGATTTTGACGGTGATGATGAGTTAGAACAACATCAAAATGCTTTGGATGAATTGAAAATGAGCCGGACAGTGCGGGTAGATGAAGATATCCATTCGGTTTATCAAAGTGAGTTTGTTGAAAATATTACCGTATCCGAAAGTGTGGAAGTTGCCGCAAATGATTATTATTTGACTTATGATGAATGGGATTACCGGGAAAAAGCTTATAAACCGGATTTTTGCAAATTGTTTCCCAAAAGAACGGCTGAAACCGATGTAATATATTATAAAAAAACCATACAAGAGAATGCTACCATTTTATCAGGGTTGCGTAAAATGTTGGCTAATATCAACAACCGGTATCTTGAACAACGCCGGCAAACGGAAGGGGACTATTTTGATTTGGATGCCGTAACGGATCGTTTTGTAGATTTGCATTCAAAAAGAACACCGGACGAGAAAATATATTTATCTAAACGTAAGTTGGAAAAGGATTTGTCCATACTTTTATTGTTGGATATCAGTTTGTCAAGTGACGGCTATGCGGCGAACAATCGTGTGATTGATGTAGAGAAACAAGTCAGTATTTTGTTTGGCGAAATTTTATATGAATTTCAAGTGGATTTTGCCATTGCAGCATTTTTTTCCAAGACAAGAAATTATAGCACATTTCTTAACTTGAAAACTTTTGATGACGATTGGCAAAGGGCTAAATTTAAAATAGGGACAGCACAGCCACAGGGTTATACGCGTATTGGAACGGCATTGCGACACGCCGGTAGTTTATTGGAACAGCGGGATACCCAAAACAAATGGGTGATTTTGATTTCGGATGGTAAACCGAATGATTACGACCGGTATGAAGGTAAATACGGTATTTATGATGTCAAGCAGGCTTTACGTGAACTCAAAAGCCGGCAAATCAATTCGTATGCTTTGGCCATTGAAGCCGAGGCCAAATATTATCTACCCCAAATGTTCGGTCAAAATCATTATCAAATTTTGACGACGCCGGTAGAATTGTTGCAGTCATTGGTTAAGTTGTATGAAAAAATAAAATATTAATAGAGACGAATCGCATTCGTCTCAAAGTAGCAAGTTAAGACACACAACCCATGTGTGTTAATTGAAAATTGAGAATGAAGAATAGATAAATATTGAAACACAATAAATCCTCAATTCCTCATTTACTTAAATTAAAAACAGGATTACAGTTTGAAGCAATAATCAATCATCAAAAACAAAGTATTCTATAAATCACAAATAATCCTCAAAAAATATGAACCAAAAAGTAAATTACAAAAATGTATTTTATCCACCCGGCGGCATATTGCTGTGGGTATTGATTTTTCTCGAATTGATAACTTTTGGAGCGGGGTTAATAGCCCTTACCGTTTCAAGCCGGGACAATCCGGAACTATTTCATTGGTCACGTTTACAACTCAACACGGTTTATGGTGCTGTTAATACCTTATTTTTATTAACCAGTGGATATTTTATGGCAATGACGGTGCTCAAAGTAAAACAAAACAATTTGAACAAAGCTGTTTTGTATAACAAATTGGCTATATTGGGCGGACTTCTGTTTTTGCTGGTAAAAAGCGTAGAATATTATGAAAAAATTGAACATGGTTTGACCATTGGATACAATACATTTTTTACATTTTACTGGTTATTAACGGCTTTTCACGTGATTCATGTCATAGTAGGACTGGTTATTTTGTTTTTTATGTATTTGAGGTTGCGTAAATTGAATTCTGAACCTAATATCTTAAACATCGAAGCCAGTGCCGCCTTTTGGCATATGTGCGATTTGATTTGGCTTTTGTTATTCCCTATGTTATACCTAATCCTTTAAAATTTTGAATTATGAAACTCAATCATCAAAAAGCTCTTATTCTACTATATATATTGACAATTGCATCGGCTCTGGTGTCCAAATTTTATTATGGATGGACGGCTTTCGTTACCGTAATCTTAGGATTGTCTGCCTTTAAATTTATGCTGGTGGCATTTCAGTTTATGGAAATGAAAAAAGCAAACGGGTTTTGGAAATTCATGATAATCTTTTATTTGGTTATTTTTGTAGGGGCGGTAAGTGTCATTTTGAGATAGTTGAAAGTTCATAAAATTTATAATGTTATTATGTTTATTTTTTATTTCGGATGAGTTTTGCAAAAAAAAAATAGATACCTCGTCGCTGCGCTCCGTCGGAATGTCAAACTTCTGTTATTTTGAACGTATGAAAAACGAGCGACTGAGAAATCATAAGTCAACAACGAGTAGCAGGTGTTAATTGCCGTGTGTCATTGATAAAAAATAATCAGATGAAAATAATCAGATGAAAATAGCCAATTTTGATTTACAAACGGATGGTGTGTTTATTATTGCCGAATTGTCTGCCAATCACGGCAAAGATTTGGAAATAGCCAAAGAAACCATTAGAGCGGCCAAACGTGCCGGAGCCAATGCCGTTAAATTACAAACCTACACGCCGGATACCATCACCATTGATTGTCATAAACCCGATTTTCAGATTAAAGGGACCCTTTGGGATGGGCAAACTTTATATGAGTTGTATCAAGAAGCTTATTTGCCTTGGGAGTGGCATGCCGCTTTGTTTGAAACAGCACGTGATGAAGGTTTGATTTGTTTTTCATCACCCTTTGACCGGTCGGCAGTTGATTTTTTAGAAACGTTTAAAGTGCCGGCTTATAAAATTGCCAGTTTTGAAATTACCGATTTACCATTGATTTCGTATGTTGCATCAAAACACAAGCCTGTGATTATTTCTACCGGTATCGCAACGGAAGAAGATATAAGTCTGGCTGTAAATGCTTGCCGGTCACAGGGTAATAATCAAATTATCTTGCTTAAAACGTCTTCGCAATATCCGGCTGATATCAGTGATGCCAACTTGTCAATGATACCCGATTTGGCTGAACGTTTTAGTGTATTGGCCGGATTGTCTGATCATACAAAAGGCGAGTTGGTTCCGGTAATTGCCACGGCTTTGGGGGCAAAAGTGATTGAAAAACATTTGATACTTCATAAGAATATTGATAGCCCGGACGCCGGTTTTTCTTTGGACGAACAGGAATTTAAACAAATGGTTGATGCGGTCAGAAAAACCGGAAAAGCTTTGGGGTCAATTGATTATAACTTGTCAGACAAAGCGCGTCAAAGCAGGCGTTTTGCCCGGTCACTTTATGTGGTAAAATATATGCCCGAAGGGACAATTATTACCGGAGAATTTGTCCGTTCTATCAGACCGGGTTTCGGATTACATCCTAAATATTTAAAAGATATTTTGGGTAAAAAAGTCAATCGGGATTTGGAAAAAGGTACGCGTTTTAGCTTTGATTTTATAGATGAATAATCTAGATAAATCCGTAAATTTTTTACAAAGGACCTATATCATAAAAATACTGACAATAAAAATTTAAATTGACTTTGCTTTTATTTTGTAGTATCTTTGCAATTAATAATAAATCAAAAAAAAGAGTATGTCATTAATTGGAGTATCAAAATTTGAAGCTTTTTTTAGAAAAGCAGGTAGTTTGGATATTGACAAATCAGATGTAAGAAGGATTTACGATTTTACAAATGAAGTCATTTACAGATTACTAACAGTCGGAATGAAAAATGCCTCGTTAAATGACCGTGATGTGTTGTGGTATACAGATCTGCCCATTACGGAAGGTTTGGAGAGACAAATTCAAGAGTTTAGAGAACTCGATGAGGAATTGGATTTGGATGGTATTTTAGAAGCCATTACAAAAATGCCGCCTTTAAAATTGGCAATCGGTGAAGATATCGAACAAGAATTACCGAACATCTCAGGAGGTATTTTGATGGCTCTCATCAAAACTTTTAAAACGATGGAGCCTCATTTGAAAAATCCTCAAACCGCTCACTGGGAAAAAGCCAAAGCCATTTTTGAAACTTTATTGTAAAAAAAAATTCTAACAAACTAATAGCCAAAGTGCCTTTATCCGGCACTTTGGCTTTTTAATTAAAAAAACTAACATTATGGATATCAACAATTTACCGGAAGGATTATATGCCAAAATTAAAACTAACAAAGGTGACATCCTTATAAAATTAGAAGACGAAAAAGCGCCCGGTACCGTAGCAAATTTTGTAGCACTGGCAGAAGGTAATCACCCCAATGTTGCCGAGGCCTACAAAGGAAAAAAATATTATGACGGTTTGACGTTTCACCGTGTGATAGACAACTTTATGATACAAGGGGGTGACCCGACTGGCTCCGGTGCAGGAGGTCCCGGCTATAAATTTGACGATGAAATTCATCCCGACCTCAAACACGACAGCGCCGGAATCTTATCCATGGCAAATGCCGGCCCCAATACCAACGGCAGTCAATTTTTTATCACACACGAAGCGGCACCTTGGTTAGACGGTAAACATACTGTTTTTGGTAAAGTGGTTGAAGGGCAAGATGTCGTAAACAGCATAGCGCAAGGTGATAAAATTGAAAAAATCGATATCATCAGAGTAGGAGGCAAAGCTAAAGCATTTAATGCGCCGGAAGCGTTCACTAAATTTAACAACGCCAAAGCCGAAAGAGAACGTAAAGCCAAAGAAGTGGCTGAAGCGGCGCTTAACAAATTAGCCGAAGGTTTTGACAAAACCGAATCGGGTTTACGATATAAAATTACGTACAAAAGCGGTAGCGGCAAAAAGCCGCAAAAAGGCAAAAATGTGGCGGTGCATTACGTAGGCAAATTGGCTGATGGTACCGTATTTGACAATTCTTATGGACGCGGCAAACCCATTGAATTTCCGATTGGTGTCGGTTATGTGATTCCGGGTTGGGACGAAGGTATCCAACTTTTGGAAGAAGGCGACAAAGCTACATTCGTTATCCCGTCTTATTTGGCTTACGGCGAAGCCGGTGCCGGTGGTGTGATTCCCCCAAATGCCAATCTGGTTTTTGATGTGGAATTGGTAAAAGTGGGATGATATTATGTTCTTTTTGAATTATTAAAAAATTGATTGCCAATATCTTAACACGACATAAAAGGCTTTGCAAAACTTGTTAAGCCATCAAACACAAATAATCTTCCGGATTTTATTAATCCGGAAGATCTTATAAAATAATCAAAAAAAAACTGATGAAAAAGGCACTTATTTTAATATCATTCACTATTTCCTTCCTTTCTTGCACTTCAATTAAAACAAACAAAACCAAGAAAAAATACTTCGAAGGGATTGTAACATATAATATTGATTATGAATCATTTCATAAAAATTTTACTCGTGAAAGCTTAAAAGAAACAATTGGAAGTAAAATGATTTTAACATTTAAAAACGGAAATTACAAAAAAGAGTTTTTCTCTCCTGACGGAAAGTTGTTAAATGTAAGATTTTTGGATCTTCAAAAAAATCGGTTGTATGGGAAACTATTTGATAACGATACCATTTTTTTTTTACGACATAACTAAGAATAGAGATATTGTAAATTTTAAAAGAATAAAAGACACAATCATCAACAATATACCAGCCATTGGGATAAAATATGAAGTTCTTGTAAAATTGAAAAAATATCCGGATAAATTCTTCAAATCATTCGGAAAGGTTTATTTCTCAAAACAACATAAAATAAATCCGGATTGGTACAAAAATTATAAGGAGGATAAAAATTATGAAATACTGTCAATAGGTAAAGGTATTCAAATATTAGACATTTTTCAAACGGCTTTATGGAAGCAGATTATTAAAGTCGAAAAAATTGAAGAAAAACCTGTCGATATCGAAGATGTAAAAATCAAAATAAACGATAAGACAGTATTGAAGGAAATATAAAAACAACATATAACCTGCAACTTGTATCCTTCAACTCAGATTATTAAACCTGTCAATGTAAAACCTTCAACTCAGGTAACTAACCTTGCCGAAATAGAACTTTCAACTTTCCACTTTTAACTTTCCACTTAAAACCGTATATTTGATGACCGAATTATAAACAATACAAAAGTG
Organism: Flavobacteriales bacterium; assembly: GCA_027024205.1. Taxonomy (GTDB): domain Bacteria; phylum Bacteroidota; class Bacteroidia; order Flavobacteriales; family Flavobacteriaceae; genus WGBX01. The sequence goes on from JALVST010000127.1 coordinate 8,443, forward strand.
GAACACCATCATATAATCGACGACAAATTTCTAAATCTCAACGATTTATGGCAAATATTTTCGCAAAATAAAAAACTGCAACTTTCAGACGAAAGCCGTGAAAAAATCGTTAAAGCACGCCAATTCTTAGATAAAAAAATCAAATCGTCGAAAGGACCTTTATATGGCATTAATACCGGTTTCGGAGCCTTACACAATATCAAAATAGACGACAGTCAAATCAACCGCTTACAAGAAAATCTGGTCATCAGTCATGCTTGCGGCATCGGTGACGAAGTCCCCGAACCTATTGTTAAATTGATGCTTTTGCTCAAAATCTTATCCTTGTCCAAAGGCCATTCGGGTGCGCAACTCAAAACGGTCGAATTGTTGATACGTTTTTACAACAACGATATTTTACCGGTTGTTTATGAGCAGGGGTCTTTAGGGGCGTCCGGAGATTTGGTACCTTTGGCACATTTGTCTCTACCTCTGATGGGCGAAGGTAAAGTTAAATATCAGAATGAGATTTTTTCGGGTAATGAAATTTTAAAAAAATTCGGTTGGCAACCTGTTAAATTCCAAGCCAAAGAAGGTTTAGCATTGCTCAATGGCACACAATTTATGTCGGCTTACGGGGTATATAATTTATTTGCTACCAAAAAATTCTTATATCTTGCCGATATTTTAGCCGCTTTGTCTCTTGATGCTTTTGACGGACGTATCGAGCCATTTGATGCTTTGGTACAAGAGGTTCGTCCGCATCAAGGTCAGATTCAAACCGCTGCATTTATCCGGGATATTCTAGAAGGAAGCGAATTAATCAAACAACCGAAAAAACACGTGCAAGATCCGTATTCGTTTCGTTGTATACCGCAAGTTCATGGTGCTAGCAAAGATGCCGTAGCTTATGTAGAACGCACCATCATTAACGAAATTAATGCCGTTACTGACAACCCATTGATTTATCCCGATGAGGATAAGATTATTTCGGGTGGAAATTTCCATGGTGAACCCTTGGCGTTGTCATTGGATATGTTAGCTATTGCCATGAGTGAAATTGCCAATATTTCGGAACGGCGTACTTACCAGTTAATCAGTGGCAGACGCGGTTTGCCGGCATTTCTGGTCAATGAACCGGGTTTAAATTCCGGATTGATGATACCGCAATATGCTTCTGCCAGTGC
>JALVST010000128.1 GCA_027024205.1 Flavobacteriales bacterium
TTAACCAAATAACCAGTTAACCAAATAACCAATGAAAAAAACATACATCATATTATTACTAACTACTTCCCTCGCTACCGCCCAAACCAAATGGAGCTTACAGCAAAGCTTGGATTATGCACACAAGCACAATCTGCAACTCAAACAAAGCCGGCTGGATATCGAGCAGGCAAAAATCAACAAAATGGCGGCAATAGGCGGGTTTCTACCCAATATCAATGCCAATGCATCAACCTCTTGGAACAACGGTTTGACCCAAAATTTCACCACCGGCATCCTCGAAAACCAAACCACCTTTGGCGGAAGCGGCTCGGTAAATGGGAATCTGAATTTGTTTAACGGCTTTAAAAATCACTACAATTACAAAAAATCTTTGCTTGATATTCTTTCGGCGCAATACCAATACGCCGACTTGCAAAACAATATCGATGTACAAATTGCTTCTGCTTATATCCAAATTTTGCTTAACAAAGAAAACTTTGAAGCCGCCAAAGCACAGCTCGAAAACAGTATCAAGCAAAAAGAACGTACGCAGGAAATGATTAAGACCGGAGTTTTGCCTAAAGGTGATATTGCCGACGCCGAAGCGCAAATCACCAATGACCATCTGCAAGTTATTCAAGCTGAAAACGCTTACGAAATAGCCAAATTGAATTTGGTACAACTGTTAGAATTGACTGATTTTCAACAATTTGATATTGATGAGAGTTTGGAAGGTTTAAATATTGACGAAACCTTGTTACAAACAAACGCTGAACAGCTGTTTGAACAAGCGCGCCGTAACAATCAAAAGCTCAAACAAGCAGAGACACAAGTAGCCGCTGCAGGTTATCAAGTTAAACTGGCCAAATCGGCTTATCTACCATCTTTAAGTGCTTTTGCTAATATCAACACACGCTACTCCGACCGCGACCATATCGGTTTTGGCGGCGTAACAACTCCTGCTGATCCGTTTTGGAACCAAGTCAAAGACAACAAAGGCCTGACTTACGGCTTGAATTTGCGCATTCCTGTTTTCAATGGTTTTGCCACCCGCAACCAAGTAAATCGTGCCAAACTGTCACAGGAGAAAATCAAAATTGCCGTGACCAATACCGAAAAAAAAATGCGAAGCGACATCTATAAAATGCAGAAAGATTTGCAAGCGGCATTTCAAAGCATGAAAGCGGCACAAGCCAACCTGAAAGCCCAACGCAAAGCCTATGATTATGCCAATGAAAAATTTAAAGTCGGGTTAATGAATATTTTCGAATTGAACAATATCAAAACCAAATACAGACGTGCCGAAGCACAATTTATCAATGCCAAATACGAGTATTTTTTAAAATCGAAAGTGTTGGAATTCACTATTAATAATATTGAGGAATGAGGAGTGAGGAAAAACATACAAGTTATAAAAAATTCCTCAATTCATAAGACGAGAATAAGGTATGAAGTAATAAACAATCATCAAAGAAAGCAATATACTATGAAACGTAACATTCAACTTTTAACTTTTAACTTTCAACTCAAGTAATATGAAACTAAAATACATCATCATCGCAGGCGTTTTATTAGTTATAGCCCTTACGATTGCTACTGCTACCGGAAAATTCGGAAAGAGAGAAACCGGCAAAAAAGTCATTACTCAAAAAGTGGATAGAGCAACTATCATGGAAACGGTTACCGGATCGGGAAAGATACAGCCGGAAAAAGAAGTTAAAATATCTTCAGACGTATCCGGGGAAATCATTGCTTTGCCGGTCAAAGAAGGGCAACAAGTCAAAAAAGGGGATTTGTTAGTCAAAATCAACCCCGATTTATATCAATCCGGATTAAAGCGGGCGCGAGCCGCGGTTCAAAATGCCCGTGCCAATCTGTCACAAGCCGAAGCACGCTTGATCAGTGCCAAACAAGATTACAAACGCAACAAACAGCTTTACGAGAAAGGTATTATCTCAAAAGCCGATTTTGACAAAGCGGAAACCAATTACAAAGTGGCTGTGGCAAACAAAAAAGCGGCGGAATTTTCGGTTAATTCCGCTTTGGCAACGCTCAACGAAGCCCAAGACAACTTGGAAAGAACAACCATTTATGCACCAATCTCGGGAACTATTTCAAGACTCAATGTGGAAATGGGCGAACGGGTGGTCGGTACCAAACAGATGGCCGGGACCGAAATTATGCGCATCGCTAATCTCAACAATATGGAAGCCGTGGTCGATATCAACGAAAACGATATTGTCAAAATCAAAGTCGGTGATTCGGCCAACATCGATGTAGATGCTTATCTGAACGAGCGTTTTAAAGGAGTGATTACCGAAATAGCCAATTCGGCTGACAACAAAGTGGGAAGCGGCGACCAAATTACCAACTTTAAAGTCAAAATCCGCATCTTGGAAGATTCTTACAAACATTTGCTCAAAGGAAAACCGGAAAATTACTCTCCTTTTCGCCCCGGCATGACTGCCTCTACGGACATTATTACCAATATCAAAAGAGATGTCATTGCCGTACCTATCAGTGCCGTAACTGTCCGGTCGGATACTATTGGCAATAAAAAGTTTTCAAAATCGGATAAACCCAATGGAAATGATAAAAAATTTGAAGTGGTTTTTGTCAATGATAACGGCAAAGCCAAAATAAAAGTAGTCAAAACCGGTATTCAAGACGACAACAATATCGAAATCATCAGTGGGTTAAAAGAAGGGGATGAAATCATTACCGGACCTTATAATTTGGTCAGTAAACGATTAAAACCGGGGGATAAGATTGTTGTAAATAACCGGAATAAATAATTTTTATTTTTTCAACTTGTTTTATGGTAATAAAATAAGTTTAAAAAACAAAATATATTATAAATCATACAAGTTATAAACCAATTTATCAAGCTGTTGCTGTATTATATTGAGCTTATCTTCCGCTTCCTGTTTGTTAATTTCACTGGCAAATTGTTTCTTTTTTACGGCAACGGCATTATCAAAAATTTCTTTAAAGACAACCAATTGTTGCCGGTTGGGGACGATAATCGGTAATTGTCTGGCGTCATTGATTTGAAATGTTTGGGTGTTATTAACAAATTCCGAAACATATTCACTAATAAATTTTGAATTTAATAGTGAAATTATATAATACTCCGGAACAAGCTTTGTCAAGCTGAATAAACTCATACTTTTTACATCGTGAATTCCTTTTTCTTTTATTCTTGCCTTTATGTAAACCGTATGCACGTCCGTCCAACAAAATCCTTCACGAAAGTAAAATTTTGGATTTCGAACAACTGGCATTCCTTTGCCTTTTTTTCCACTATTTTCATATAACCAACTGACAGATTCATTAGACCAGTCAATAACAAAAGGGGTTTTTAAATACCACCTGTTTCCGTCTTTATCGCCTTTGTCATACAACACAAAGTAAGGTTTGTTTTTCGCTATGCCGTTTTTCTTTTCATCATCGGTTAATTTATCCACATCGGCAACAAGTTCATCAGGGACTATTCTATAAATATATCCTTGTCCGAAAATATCCCTGCCGTATTTACGTTTTAATTCATCAAAAAATTCCTGTATTTCCAATTCATTCTTGCGGGTTAAATAATTTTCGGCGTCTTGCTTCGAATTGATATCCAAGGGTATTTTATTTTCTTTTACGGCTTTAAACAATTTTTCCGGTCGTGTTTTTAAAATATTTTTCGCCTGTTTGGTATCCATACGAACGCCTACAAATCGTCCGTTATTTGCTGTGGCCAAACCTTGCCCGCCTTCGGTAACCAAACCCAGAAGCGTCAAATCGCCCGGCTTTAATTGTGCACGGTATGTTTCTAATTCATTCCTGTGTTTATCAATTTTTTTACTGGTATTTATTTTATGCCACCAGTTATCATACAAATGGCGAAGTTTATCGTTGTATTTGTGATAAAATTTCATGTTTGGTTTTGTGGGCGGAAAAAACACATTATTTATAGCCTTACGATAAATATCGATTTTAACCGGATATGTTTGCGGCTCTGAAAAATTGTTTTTAGCATCTTTATAAATAAGCTCGTAATTTATTCTGTTTGTTTTTATATTTTTAACCGTAGTTATTGCCGGCGAAACCATTGCGTCGAAAACATCTGCAGTTTTAATTATTTCATTTATTTTGTGTTGTTGCAATTTTTTTCTCAGATTCTTTTTGGTATTAATGGTAAGAAAGGTATTTGATGTGATAAAAGAAAGTATCCCTTGATTTTTTATTATTTCAAAAGATTTAAAAAAGAAATGACTATATAAATCATCCACAAAACCATAAACTTCTTTTAATGCCTTCTTTTCTGTTTCCTTTCTTCCTTTTGTAGAAACATACGGCGGATTACCAATCACAATATCAAAACCGCCTTTGGTGTGAAAAACATCAAAGAAAAAAAGTTTAAAATCAAAATCAATTTTATAACCTTTCATTTGATCTGAAACAAAAGCCAATTGTTCTTGTATTTTGCTGTCGATCAATTGTTTTTTCTGTTGTTTGATATTTTTGTCGGTGATGCTATAATATTCATTGGTTAACCGGTTAATTTCTTTTTCCAACTTTTCATCAAATGCCACACCGTCGGGTATGTTAATTAGTGAGTTTCCACGCACTATTTTATAATCCAAATTGGGCAAGGGATTAATTTCGTGAATGTTGTTTTCGTCCACCACCAACGAGAGCCATAAACGCAGTTTGGCAATTTCCACGGCGCCTTCGTCGATGTCCACGCCGTAAAGGGAATTTTCTATGGCATGGGCTTTGAAATGATAGGTTGTTCGTTTTGAATTGTTCTCCGGAATAAAAGGCGTCAACAAATTGCGCAATTTGACCACCTCGTGCATCACGCCCACCGGAAAGGCACCGGAACCTACGGCAGGGTCGCAGATTTTGATACCGGCAAGCACTTCATCAATACGCCGGGCATTTATTTTGATGTTTTCGGGAATTTGTTGTCTGTTGCGGTTGGCGTTTAATTTGCCGGTTTCAATGGCTATATCTTTTTCGATATGATGTTCCGTGTGATGTATAAATTTTTCCAAATCGGTTTTGGACAACGTGTCGCTCAATTCATTATCCAAATAATACAATAAACTTTGCCTGGCCATATAATGCACAATTTCCCGGGGTGTGTAAAAAGCACCTTTGCTTTTACGGTCTTTGACGTTCAGTAAACGTTCAAAAATTTTTCCGAGCATCTCCGGGTCAATGGCTACTTCGGTTTCGAGCGGTTCGTCTTCTTTAACGGTAAAATTATACAAGTCAAACACATCGAGAATACCGGTACCTTCGTCGATAATATCCTTTTTGTTCGAAAAAATTTCATTAGGGATGTTCAAATCCGGCTTTTCCCAATCATGAAAATTTAGGGGGTCAAACAAACCACCGTTCAAAAATGGAATACGGCAATTAAATTTCGGGTAAAAATCGGTCGGACGCTTTATACTGAGTGCATCATAAAACAAATATTTCAAAAAATCATTGTAGTAGTTTTTATTGTTTTCCTGAGCCCGTTCAAAAAGATGCCGTAAAAATTTGCGGTTGCCCTGTCCGTATAATTGTCCACTTTGTAATCCGAGCCATCCTTTTTTTTGAATGAAGTATAAGAAAACGATTTGACCAAGAAGTTTTTTGGAAAAATTCAGTGTGTCAATGTTTTTGCTTTCAAATTCATTTCGAACTTGATCATCGGTTTTTACAATTTCATCCAAAGCCTCTTTTAACTTGAAAAGCAGCGTTTTGTATTGCTCAAAGAACTCTTCCGTAACGCGTTCCACGCCAAACGCATTCTCCAAATCATAGAGCAAAGGCGGTTTGTCGGAAATCAATAATGGAAGCAATTGTTTTTGTGCCGTATGGCTTTTTTCGTCTTTGCCTACAAGAAACGACGAACGTTTGGCAGGGGTGAGTTCGTCTTTTTGTTTTTCAAGGCTATACTGCATTTTGATAAACGAAAAGCGCCAATCGGGTGAATTTTCAGAATAAAAGGCCACTAAGGCCGCATCTTTGAGTTCATTGCCGCGTGAACCGTTTAAATACCACCGGATAAAATTCCGTTGGGTTGTGCGGGCATGTTCCACCGAATAATCGCTTTTGAGTTCCACCAACAAAACATCGATAATATTGCCTTCGGTATCTTTAAATTTACCGATACGCTCCATGCTGCGAACTACATTCCTGAAAGCCTGAGGAATAGTATTGCCTTTATATACAAATGGCTTTTCTTCAAGATTGACCAACAGGTTTTTGACAAAATATTTGAACTTTTGTTTGTCAAAAGTATTTTCAAAAACATCCCTGATCATTTTTTTGGCTTCGTATGCTTTCATGATTTATTTTTTTGGTTCTAAGATTTTCCAATATCCACGTGTGCCTCCTTCACGTTTAATAACCTTTTTATTCTTCAATGCTTGGAGATGTTTTTTTACAGCCGACTCATTAATCTCTAATATTTCAGCCATTTTCCGATAACTTATTCTATTATTTGAAACGATTAATTTCAATACATCTATTTGGCGGGGCGTCAATCCGGTTCTTGAAAAAATTTCCGTATCATCTATTGAGCCACCTATTGAGCCACCTATTGAGCCACCTATTGCACCACCTATTGCTTCAATATGTATGGTGGTAATAAAAAATTCATCGTCAATAAATTCATAAGTAGCGTTTGGGTCATAAAGAGGGAGGTATTTTTTTACGTTGTAAATACCGGAGCCCACTTCCTCCACAAGCCCCATTTGTAGCATCAGTTTACTGATATGCGGATTTTTGGCAAAAGGGGAAAAATGTTCCGGATCGATTTTACCGAAAACTTTCGGGTTATTGGGATTTTTGAATTGAATCTTATCTGGCAATATGGTTATGGTGGCAGGAGCGGGATTCAAATATTCACGATGGGCAATAATATTGGCTACAAGCTCCCGGAAAATTTTACTTCGTAAACTAATTCGTTGCGTGCCTTCCAAATAAAAAGGGTCTTTCAAATGTTTGTTGATAAACGCCATTAACCGGTCATAAGCATCCAGCAGGTTGGTTCTAACTGTCAGGCGGTCGTCATAGCGGTCGATATTTTCAATTCGCAACAGCGCTTCAAATTTATAAGCCGGTAATAAAGATTGAATGAGTTCATCGGTTCCGAAAAAAAGCACGGCGCCAAGGGTAAATCCTTTTTTTCCATTTTCATCTTTCCGGTATAAACCGGTTTTGAGCAAAAAATCCATGTCATCCAATTGCCATAAATGGTTGTCCGGCCGGTTTAACCGGATAAGTTTTTTAGCGCGTCCAATAAGCACGGGGTTGAGCTCATTAAATTTTACTTGTGGAAAAATAATTTGTTCGCTATAATAGTTTTGTTTCCGGTTCACAATCCGGGCAATTTCAACGGGGTGTTCCACAAGATAATCTCCATCCTGATTTCTGACAAAAATTTTCCCATTGGTTTTATGCACTTGGGCACTTACCGGCACTTCAATAACAATAATTTGGCGACCATTCAGTTCCAAATCGCTTATTTTTAAGAAATAACCGGGTTGCAGTTTTTGGGGATTATTAGTAAGGTTGGCAATATCTTTTTTTAACTGTTCCACCCGTCCGGGTTCTATTCCAATAATTTCACCATCGTCTGCCACGCCAAGCAAGATGATTCCTCCGTCGGTATTCAAAAAAGCACAAATAGTTTCGAACAAATCCTTAGGTAGTTTACTGCGGTTTTTTTTGAATTCCGCATGGATGTTTTCGCCTTGCCTGATTATATATTCTATTTGTGCTTGTGTCATCGGATTAAATATTCGGACAAAATGACCTCTCTGGGTTGTTCGAGTGATAAATCCATGGCTGTCTTTGTTTCATTAAATAATTCATGAGGTATGTTCTGTCTTAAAACACTAAGAATTTGCCGTGGATCTTTCTTGTCTTTGAGTAATGAATATACGTTTTTAGCCGTTTTTTTAGGCAAACCTCCTTCATTTATTAATTTTTCCGTTTTTTTCAAAAAAGCTTCATCTATTTCAGTAAAACCCTGAAAACTTATTATTTCTTTTGAACGGATTATTTTCAAAATTTTTGAAGCATTATCTCTTCCACCTTTATTGCTGGCCGGTGCTTCATCTTGATTTAAATCCGCTGCCAATTGTCGTTTATTTTTATCCAAAAGTTCATAATAATCCGAAGGTAATTTTCGGGATTTTGTATCGGGTTTTGCTTCAAATAATTTTACAGCCGACAGAAAGTCCAATTCTTGGCTCCCATCATGGGTTGCCCTATAAAATTTTTCCAATTTACCTTTCCTGAAATAAGTGATCAAGGACGGGGCCGATTGACTATTATGAAGCGTTGATTTTCGAGCCACTCTGGTTTTGCGTGGCAAGGATTTTATTTTGGCAAAAAGTTTCTGGTCGCTATTTTTAATGTTTTCAATTACTTTAAAGTATTTGAGTTCGCCTTCTTCACCTTCCTCGTCTCCGAGAATATATTCTTTGGAGGTGAGTTTGTTAAACAATTCAAAAGATTTAATTTCTTCTCCTTCGGTCAATAGCTTGGCATCGTTACCCAGCATCTCAATAAAATACCGGATTTTGGACATAGCCGCTTCTTTCAGTTTGATAATGTTATTGGCTTGAATAGAAGGGAAAAAATTGTACACATAAATTTTATCAAAAGGCGTATCTAACCGGTTTATTCTACCCACGCGCTGAATCATACGTGTAGGGTTCCAAGGAATATCATAATTGATAACAGCATTGGAACGGTGTAGGTTGATGCCTTCGGACAAAACTTCGGTGGTTACCAATATCCGGTAATCATCCTTTAGATTTTTGGCATTGGCATCAAAATTTTCTATAACGGTTTTCAGTTCGTCGTCCTTGGAACCACCGTGATATAGAAATACTTGTTCACGAAGATATTTTTCCAATTCATTTTTTAAGTATTCGGCTGTTTCTTTGGATTCCGTAAAAATAACCAGTTTATTTTTCTGCAAAATCTTATCGGTTTTTAGTTTTTGAAGAAAACTTTCAAATTTAGGGTCGTTTTTAATATCTTGCCATTTCTTGCGAATTTTCTTCAATGTATCCAGGTCGGATTCCAAGTCTTTTTTAAAATTGTCTGTAAAATCACTTGCCGGAAACTTTTGGGCTTTATCTTCTTCTATGAGCTTTGTTATTTCTTCAAACTTACCGGCAATAATATGTTCCATAATTTTTTGCCAATGCTTTTTACTGACATATACATAACCTCGTTCAAGCTCTTTTAAAAAAACTTCGTAAGATTGTATAAATCTGTGAAGTGTATTTTTAAAAGCATAAAAACTGCTTTCCAAGCGCTTGACGAGCAAAATTTTCATAAATCCGCTCATGTTTTTTTGGGATGTTTTTTCCGGAGCAGAAAGATGTTTTTTCAAAAACAACAATGGCGTGTACCGGGCATATTTAAAGTATTTCTCATCTGTTATCATTTTTATGGTTCCCATAAAAACCCGGTCCGTGTTTTCATTCATTTGATAATAAATAGGTTGTGGATCAGCTACTTCCGGGAATTTTAATTTTTGGGCTTTTAAATCATCTTTGAAATACTTTTCGATTTCCCCGCGTGTCCTGCGCACCATAATAT
>JALVST010000129.1 GCA_027024205.1 Flavobacteriales bacterium
ACGGTCACGCCGACGCCTTTGGTCGATAGCTTGCCGGACGTATCGGTTTGCGATGTTTATACGCTGCCGTCTTTGACTAATGGCGACTATTACACGGGCAGCAATGGTACGGGTATGCACTTACATGCCGGAGATAATATCACGAGCAGTCAAACACTATACATTTATGCAGCGAACGGCAGTTGTACGAATGAGACCAGTTTTCACGTGACGGTCACGCCGACCCCCCCGGTTGATACCTTACCGGATGTTTCGGTTTGTGATTTTTATACTTTACCTGCTCTAACAAACGGCAATTACTATACAGATTCGGGTGGTGCCGGCATGCAGTTAAACCCGGGAGATAATATTACCGCCACGCAAACTATCTATATTTATGCCGCCAATGGTTCTTGTAGTAATGAAACGAGTTTTAATGTCACGGTGACACCAACGCCTGTAGTTGATTCCTTGCCGGATGTATCGGTTTGTGACGTTTATACTTTACCTGCTCTAACAAACGGCGATTACTATACAAGTTCGGGAGGTACTGGCATGCAGTTAAACCCGGGAGATGATATTACCTCAACACAAACCGTTTATATTTATGCAGCAAACGGTTCATGTAGCAACGAGAGTAGTTTTTCCATAACAATTTATCAAACGCCGCAAGTAGATGTCTTAGATGATGTTTCTGTGATTAATGAGTATATTTTACCGTCATTGACTTACGGGGATTATTATACCGGACCAATGGGTCAAGGAACCCAATTGTATCCGGGAGATATTATTGATGAAACTCAAATGTTATACATTTATGCGGCAAATGGAAACTGCTATAATGAAAGTAGTTTTAATGTTTATGTGACCTATAAGCTAATTGTACAACAATTTTTTACGCCTAATGGTGATGGTGTTAATGATACTTGGGGAATCAAACATAAGAAATTATTAAGAGATTCCGACAATATTTATATTTATGACCGTTTTGGTAAATTAATAACTGTCATCAGAGCAAATTTAGATTCTTGGAATGGCATGTATAAAAATAAACCTTTACCGGCTGACGATTATTGGTATCAAGTGCAAGGAAAAGATGGTAAAGTTTATACCGGACATTTTGCATTAAAACGTTGATTTATACCTACCTATGATGATGATTTTTAAATATTCCTAAGACTTAATATTTTGAAGAATTATTATAAATGTTCTGAAAAATAAAAAAAATGATAATTTTCAAACCTATATCACCTATCAGTTAACCTTTTTTTTCGGGAATTTTGGCAATTTTGAATTACCTTTAATTTTTAAACCGGTAATATAGGCAATAGACATGACAGGAAATTCTTACGGATATTTTGACGATGCAAACAAAGAATATGTAATAACAAAAGCGGCTACACCTTTTCCATGGATAAATTACTTGGGAAATCGGGATTTCTTCTCTTTGATTTCAAATACGGGCGGCGGATATTCTTTTTATAAAGATGCCAAATTCAGACGATTAACCCGCTTTCGTTACAATAACGTTCCAATAGATGATGGCGGCCGGTATTTCTATATAAAAGATGGCGATACCATATGGAATCCCGGATGGAAACCGGTAAAAACCGGTTTAGATTGCTACGAAGCACGTCACGGTCTAAGTTATACTAAAATTACCGGCAAGAAAAACGATATCAAAGCCGAAACGCTATTTTTTGTGCCACTCGATGCCCGGGTTGAAATCCATAAATTGACTTTAACTAATATAGGAAATCAAACAAAACAAATCAAATTGTTTTCTTATTTGGAATGGGCATTGTGGAATGCTGCAACGGATATGGAAAATTTTCAACGGAATTTAAATACCGGAGAAGTGGAAGTGGATGGGAGCGTCATATATCATAAAACCGAATACAGAGAACGTCGTAACCATTATGCTTTTTATGCGGTTAATACGCCTGTTGCTGGTTTTGATACGGACAGGGAAAGTTTTGTAGGCTTATATAATTCACATGCCGCACCGCAAAATGTTTTACGGGGAAAAGCTTCGAACTCAATAGCACATGGTTGGTCGCCCATTGCTTCACATTATTTGGAAGTCACATTACAACCCGGTGAGAGTAAAGTTATTGTCTTTCTCTTGGGATATGTGGAAAATAATCCGGATGAAAAATGGGAAACTAAAAATGTGATTAACAAAACCAAAGCTAAAGCCTTGATAAAACGTTTTGATACGGCGGAAAAAGTAGATGAAGCATTGGCAAAACTTCAAATTTATTGGTCAAAAAATTTAGAAAAATTTAAACTGTTTTCTCACGATAAACGGCTTGATAGACAAGTCAATATCTGGAATCAATACCAGTGTATGGTCACCTTTAATTTTTCGCGTTCTGCTTCTTATTTTGAAAGTGGAATTGGACGCGGAATGGGTTTTCGTGATTCCAATCAGGATTTAATCGGGTTTGTCCATCAAGTGCCCGGACTTGCCCGTCAGCGTTTATTGGATTTGGCAGCAACGCAATTACCTGACGGAAGTTGTTATCATCAATACCAACCTTTGAACAAACGCGGTAATAACGATATCGGCAGTGGATTTAACGATGACCCGCTTTGGTTAATTCTCGGTGTTACGGCATATATCAAAGAAACCGGTGATTTTAGTATTTTGGATGAAAAAGTACCTTTTGATAACAACGAATTACTTGCCGGTTCGATGTTTGAACATTTACGACGTTCTTTTGATTTTACGCTTAACAATTTAGGACCGAACGGATTACCTTTAATCGGACGGGCGGATTGGAACGATTGTCTCAATCTGAATTGTTTTTCCGAAGACCCTGATGAATCTTTTCAAACAACCGAAAATAAAACCGAAGGTAGTAAAGCGGAATCCGTTATGATTGCCGGTTTGTTTGCATTTTTGGGTGAAGAATATGCCGGATTATGCCAAATTACCGGCCGAAAAAATGAAGCTGACAGAGCCAGGAATGCGGTCGACCAAATGAAAGAAAATATTGTAAAACATGCTTGGGACGGTGAGTGGTTTTTAAGAGCTTTTGATTATTACGGTAATAAAATAGGTAGTAAAGAGAATGATGAAGGAAAAATTTTTGTTGAGTCCAATGCATGGTGTGCCATGTCCAAAACCGGTCAAGAAATTGGTTTACCTCAAAGAGCCTTGGAGAGTGTAAAAAAATATCTGGATACGCCTTACGGTATCGTATTAAATTATCCGGCTTATACGACCTATCGTAAAGAATTGGGCGAAATAACGAGTTATCCACCCGGATACAAAGAAAACGGCGGTGTTTTTTGCCATAACAATCCTTGGGTTATGATTGCCGAAACCAAGCAAGGAAATGGCAATAGAGCTTACGAATATTATACAAAAATAGCTCCGGCATTTTTACAAGATATACAAGAATTACACAGAACGGAACCTTATGTATATGCCCAGATGATTGCCGGAAAAGAAGCTTTTAAACCAGGTGAAGCTAAAAATTCGTGGTTGACCGGAACGGCAGCGTGGAATTATGTCGCCATAACACAATATATTTTAGGTATTCGACCCGCATTTGACGGATTAATCATTGACCCGGTTATTCCCGAAGATTGGGACGGTTTTAAAATAAAACGTATATTTAGGGACAATATTTTCAATATTGAAGTCAAAAATCCCGGACATGTTTCAAAAGGCGTGAAAGAAATTAGGATAAACGGTCATAAAATTACCGGCAACAAAATAATAGTCAACGATAAAAACAAAGTGTATGATGTAAAAGTTATACTCGGTTAAAAATAACATTCTATGGATGATAATCTCAATAAAAAAAACGTTCTTTTTAATGATAATGATAAGGCAAATGATACTCTTGAAGACAATTCGCAAAATGGTAAACTGATTAAAGAAAAAGATAAAGTTCCTTTTTGGAAAAAATTGGCTTATGCTGCCGGTGGTCCTGTCGATATTTTAGGGATTTGGGTCTTGGTAAGTATTGCTTACCAAGTCTTTAATATGGAGTTAAAGCTACCGCCCACTTATGTGGCTATAATTTTGATGACACTCCGGCTTTGGGATGGTATGCTTGATCCTATAATGGGTTGGATTTCGGATAATACCCGTACAAAATGGGGTAGGAGACGACCTTATATTTTTATTGGCGCTGTCATGGCCGGACTAACTTATCCGCTTATTTGGTGGTTTCCTACCGATTTATCACAGGTACAGATAATGTTTTGGGTCATTGGTTTTGGAATTATTTTTTATACTTTTTTCACAATATGGGCGGTACCTTATCAAAGTTTGTTGATGGAAATGACACCGGATTATAACGAAAGAACAAGAGTCACAGAATTCAGAAGTTATTTCCAAACGGTGACCGGTTTTGTCAACGGTTGGATTTGGTGGTTATCCATGCTACCTATATTTTTTATACTCAAAGACGGACAAGAAGTGCCCAGTCCGTTAAATGGCATGAGATATATCAGCATTATAATAGGAGTTGTAATTATCATTTTCGGTATTTTGCCGGCTCTTTTTGTAAAAGAACGCTATTACGAATCGGAAGTCGTTCAAAATCAAGGAAAAATAAATCTTTTTACAGGCTTAAAAGAGTCGTTTAGCAACAAACCTTTTATGATTTTAAGTCTGCTGACGGTCTTTTTCTTGATGGGGCAAGCTGTATATGACGGTTATGGCAGGTATGTCGGAACTTACTATGTTTTGGGTGGCGATTGGCAAGAGGGAGCTAAATTTGCAGGATACGGCACAATAATTTACACAATTTTCAGCTTGTTGTTTATTCCTTTTTTCAGATGGTTATCCGAACGCATCGGTAAGAAAAATGTTTTGATGATTGCCATCGGTTTGGCTTTGTTTTCTTATGCCACAACTTGGTGGACGTTTAATCCGAAGCATCCGTATTGGATGTTAATCAATACCGTATTTATCGGAGCCGGTTATGCCGGATTGTGGTTGATGCTGCCGTCTATGCAAGGAGATGTAGTGGACCATGACGAATTGCATACCGGTGAACGACGGGAAGGTAGTTTTGCAGCTATCTATTCCTGGGTCTTAAAATTGAGCTTTATGGTCGGATTTTTGATTTCCGGTCCTTTATTGGAAATGACCGGATTCAAAGCCGAATACGGTAATAATCAACCCGAAGGTGTCTATACCAATATGAGAATCGGATTTTTGGTTTTACCGGTTTTAGCATTGGGAATTGCCATGTTTTTATTGAAATTTTATCCGATAACCGCCCAAAAAGCCAAAGAAATAAGAATGGAATTGGAAAAACGCAGAGGGGAAGTCTAGATTAGTTGAAAGTTAAAAGTTGAATGTTGAAAGTTTGTAGAGACGTTGCACGCAACGTCTGAAAAATCTGAAATCGCAAATCTGAAATCAAATAACCAACATCATCAAATAACCAAATAACCAAATAAGCAGATGAACAAATACGGCTATTTTGACGATGAAAAACGAGAATATATCATCACCAATCCTAAGACTCCGGTCAAATGGATTAATTATATTGGAACTATAAATTTCGGTGGTTTTGTAGACCAAACCGGTGGTTCGTTGATTACCAAAGGCGATCCGGCATTAAACAGAATCGTAAAGTATATTCCGCAATTGCCCGCTTCCGATTTTAAAGGTGAAACTTTGTATATACGCTTTAAAACACTTGACGGGACATATAAAGTTTTTTCCGCTTTTTACACACCGGTACTGGATGAATACACTCATTACGAAACACATGTCGGTTTGTCTTATCAAACGATCATCTCTGAATTTCACAATATCCGTACGGAAGTTCGCATTTTTATTCCTAAAAATGAAGATGTGATGTTACGAGACATCAAAATAACTAATTTAAGCGATAAACCATTGGATATTGATGTCATTCCGGTAGTGGAATTTACCCATTTTGATGCCTTAAAACAATATACCAATGCCGATTGGGTACCGCAAACCATGATAGTTGATGCATACAGACAACCGGATAATTCGGTTATTTTACAGCAGTATGCATACATGAAAAAAGACTATGCTCAAAATTATTTTACGTCCAATTATCCTGTGGATTCGTTTCAAACCGACCGAAAAATATTTTTAGGTGATAATGAATACGGATCATGGCAAAATCCTTTGGAATTGCAAAGAGACAGGCTGTCAAATTACGAAGCAAGACGCGGTGATAATATTGCGGCGTTGCTACATAAATTAGGCACTTTACAAAAAGGAGAGACTAAACGGATTATTACGCAATTGGGACAAGAAGAACCCGGAAAAATCAAAGAAAAGATAAAAAAATACAAAGACGAAAAAACTGTCGATAGAGCTTTTGAAGACTTGAAAAAATTCTGGGACGAGTATTTGTCAAAAGCCCAATACATTACCCCGAATAAATCATTCAATTCAATGGTCAATGTTCACAATCCGCGTCAATGCCATACTACCTTCAATTGGTCGCGGTATTTGTCTTTGTATCAATTGGGATTAGGGGCTCGTGGACTTGGTTTTAGAGACAGTTCGCAAGATATCATGGGTATTTTGCCCAATATGCCATATGAAGGTAAAAAATTGATAAAGAAATTATTATCAGTTCAAAATCTGGATGGCTCCGCTATGCATCAATTTTTCCCTTCAACTATGGAAGCCAACGAAGGCGATTCACGTGAAGAAGGAGAAGGTACATATTACGGGGATGATCATCTATGGATTATCTTAACGGTTTCCACTTATTTGAAAGAAACCGGTGATTACCGATTTTTAGATGAAGAAATTACCTACTATGATAAAGAATTACCCGTTGAAAAAAGACGGAAAGGTACTGTTTTGGAACATCTGAAAAAAGCATTGGAATTTACAAAAAACAATACCGGAAAACACGGATTGCCATTACTGGGTTTTGCCGACTGGAATGATACTGTCAATTTGCATGGTAATGCAGAAAGTGTGTTTATAGCTTATCTTTACGGGACGGCCTTACTGGAAATGATAGATTTGATGAAACATTTGGGTGATAAACAACTCGTAAAACAGTATCGTGATGACTATGAAAAAATGAAAGAAACCGTCAATAAAACTGCTTGGGATGGCCAGTGGTATATGCGTTATTTTGAAGAAGACGGCACCCCATTGGGCTCTCATATTAATACCGAAGGACAGATTTATACCAATGCCCAATCTTGGTCTGTCATTTCCGGATTTGCAACGGAAGAACGGGCAAAAAAAGCCTTGGAATCCGTCAATAAAAAACTAAATACCAAATTCGGCATCAAATTAAGTTATCCCGGATACAAAAAATATCATCCTGAGATTGGAGGTGTAACGACTTATCCTCCGGGCGCCAAAGAAAACGGTGGTATTTTCTTGCATTCCAATCCTTGGGTGATGATAGCAGAAACCATAATGGGTAATGGTGACAGGGCTTTCCAGTATTACAATCAAATTAATCCGGCTTCTAAAAACGACATACTTGATATTTACGAATGTGAACCCTATTGTTATGCCCAAAATATTTTAGGAGATGAACATCCGCAATTCGGGTTAGCCCGTAATTCTTGGCTATCCGGCACTTCGTCGTGGACTTATCAAGCTGCTACAAAATATATTTTGGGAATTCGTCCCACCCATGAAGGCTTGTTGATAGACCCGGTAATTCCCAAAAATTGGGACGGTTATACCGGTGTGCGAAAATTTAGAGACGCCACTTACAACATTACAGTTAAAAATCCCGGACATATTTCAAAAGGGGTCAAAGAAATGTATGTGGATGGCAAAAAGATAACGGGAAATATTGCACCTATTTTTAATGACGGAAAAACACATGAGGTTGTAGTGATAATGGGGGAGTGAATAATTGAGAATTGAAAATTGAAAATGTATGGAACTACACAAAAAAATATTCCCTTTAATAATATTCTTTTTAATTGTTTTTATTTCTTGTCAAAAAGAGAAAAGGGTAAATCATGACAATACTGTTACTGCCGGATTATTTATAGCTCGTGACAGTTCGTGGCAATCGTTAAGTTTAAGGGAGAAAATCGGGCAAACGATGATTATACGTGCCTATCATACTGAGCATGTCAAACGCTTCGGATCTATTGACAGTATGATGAAAGTATATCCGGTTGGAGGTATTTTCGTGCCGTTTTGGGAATTTATAGGTAAAATGCCAGATAGTGCTGTTGTACCGGCAATTAAGCGTGTCGTTTCAGAATATGAGCAAGCTGCTCAGTATCCCGTATTTGTAACCGAAGACTTTGAGCGTGGGGTTGGAAGTGTTTATAAAGGATTTACACATATGCCTGCGGAAATGTCTTTGGGAGCAGCCAATAGTCCGGAATTGGCTTTTGAGTATGACAAAAGTATCGCCAAAGAAGCGTCCGTATTGGGCGTCAATTGGCTGTTACATCCTTTGGCCGACTTGAATATACATCCCTTGCAAGATTTGGTTGTAGAACGTGCCGTTTCCGACAATCCTGACAGGGCTTTGCCTTTACTGGTAGCACAAATTAGAGGAATTAACTCCCAAAATACCATTGCTACCATTAAACATTTTCCCGGCGACGGGGCTACCATGCGCAATCAACATTTTGTAACCTCTGCCAATAATTTATCCGTTGATGAATGGAATGAAAGTTTTGGAAAAATTTATAAAACGTTGATTAATAACGATGTAGATTGTATAATGGCGGGGCATATCCGTTTTCCGGCTTATCAAACCGAAAAATTAAACGGTGTTTTACCGCCAGCCACTTTATCAAAAGAATTGTTAACAGGCTTGCTCAAACAAAAAATGCAATTTAAAGGTGTGGTTATTTCTGATGCTTTAAATATGGGCGGGGTTGCCGGTTATTATTCTAACGAATTGGAAACTGCCGTAGCGGCATTTAAAGCTGGAGTTGATGTGGTTTTGTGGCCTGACTTGGCTTATATGGATACCATTGAATCCCGTATCAAACGTGGAGAAATTTCGATGCAACGTTTAAATGATGCCGTCAAAAGAATTTGGCGTTTGCGTGAAAAACACGGCTTGTTAAAAAAGAAAAAGAATTTTTTATATGTTTTAAGTGATAAAGAACGGCAAGAAATAAGACAAACGGCTACCCGTGTCGCTCAAAATGCCGTAACTTTATTATCAGACCCGGAGCATATTCCGTTAACGCCAGAAAAGGACCGTCATTTACTCATTGTCAATATTAGTTTTAATGACAAGTCGAAAGAACTACATTATACCAAAAAATTATTGGAATCAAAAGGCTTTACGGTTGATACGATTTTACACAATCCCCGTTTTTTTGATTGGGATCGCCGGTTGGATTATTTTAACGGATTTGATAAAATTATTGTGGTAATGGAAAACAAATATTTTGACCCCTTGGGAGCCGCTATGCTAAAAGGCGACGAAGCGGCTGCAGTTTGGACAATGAATATGGTTGATCCTCGTAAAATTATTGCGGTATCATATAGCAATCCATATTATCCCGGTTTTTATTTTGAAAACGCTTTCATAAAAATCAATGCATACAGCTTGGATAAATTTACCCAAAAAGCCGTAGTAGATGCTTTAACAGGGCGTATCCCGTTTAAAGGAACATCACCGGTAAAATT
>JALVST010000130.1 GCA_027024205.1 Flavobacteriales bacterium
TTGCGAAAAGCCGAAGAACGGGCACATATTTTGGAAGGATTGATAATCGCTTCGGATAATATAGATGAGGTGATTGCCATAATCAGAGCATCTAAAAATGCCGAAGAAGCGAGAGAAAAATTACGGGAACGTTTCAAATTATCCGAAATTCAAGCCCGGGCCATCGTGGAGATGCGCCTCCGTCAATTGACCGGCTTGGAACAAGATAAATTGCGTAGCGAATACGAAGAATTGTTGAAGACTATTGCCGATTTGAAAGATATCTTGGATAAAAAAGAACGCCGGATGCAAATTATCAAAGAAGAATTGCTCGAAATGAAAGAGAAGTTTGGTGACGAACGGCGTACAAGTATCGATTTTACCGGAGGAGACGTTAGTATCGAAGATTTGATTCCGGACCATAAAGTGGTAATAACCATTTCGCATGCCGGTTATATCAAACGCACCTTGTTGTCTGAATACAAAGCACAAAAACGTGGTGGAACGGGACAAAAAGGTGTCAAAACCCGGAGTGAAGATTTCTTAGAACATATTTTTGTAGCCTCTAATCACGAATATTTATTGTTCTTTACCCAAAAAGGTAAAGTCTTTTGGATGCGGGTCTTTGAAGTTCCCGAAGGCAGTAAAGTGTCCAAAGGACGCGCTATTCAAAACTTGATAAATATCGATATAGATGATAAAGTTAAAGCCTTTTTGAATACCAAAGATCTTAAAGATAAAGATTATATCAATTCACACTACGTTTTGATGGTTACCAAAAACGGTATTGTTAAGAAAACTTTATTGGAGCAATATTCGAGACCGCGACAAAACGGTATTGCCGCTATTACCATACGTGAGGGTGATGAGTTACTCGATGCCAAGCTTACAGACGGTAACAGCCAAATCATGCTGGCGGCTAAAAACGGTAAAGCTATCCGTTTTGAAGAAAGTAAGATACGGGCAATGGGACGGACCGCTTCCGGTGTGCGAGGCATTACATTAGCAGATGAAAACGATGAAGTCGTTGGCACGGTTTCTGTAAGTGATCTGTCAAAAGATATATTGGTCGTTTCCGAAAAAGGTTACGGAAAACGCTCCAAACTGGAAGATTACCGTATTACTAATCGTGGTGGAAAAGGCGTTAAAACCATCAACATAACCGAAAAAACCGGTGATTTAGTGGCTTTAAAAGATGTAACGGACAAAGACGATTTGATGATTATTACCAAAAAAGGTTTGACCATCCGTATTCCGGTAGCCGATTTGAGAGTAATGGGACGTGCCACACAAGGGGTCAAATTAATCAATATCAAAGAAAATGATGCCATTGCCGCAGTAGCCAAAGTTATGCATAACGAGGATGAAATCGTTGAAGATGACACAAATAATAATGAACCGCATAACGAAGAAAGAGAAAATAAAGATGAAACAAAATAATTAATTACAAACTTAAATTTTAAACAAATGAAAAGAATAGCTCTTATTTTATTAGCATTTATAAGCCTTAGTGCTTTTGCTCAAAAATCCGAAGTAAAATCGGCTGAAAAAGCTTACAAAAAAGGGGATATTGCTACGGCGCAAACCATGATACAAAAAGCTTGTAAATTAAAAGATCAAGCTGATGATAAAACCAAAGCCAGAATTATGTTTGTTAAAGCTGAAATTCTGGCCAAGTTAGGAACCAAAGATTTGAACAATTTTAATAAAGCTTTGGAAACAATTAATAAATTGGAAGCTTTTGAAAACAAAACAGGCAGAAAAAAATATACCGATGATGCCCGTAAATTGAAAACACAAATTACCAGTGATGTGTTGAATGTTGTCAATGACGATTTGAATAAAAAAAATTATAAAGAACTTGAAAAATCGTCAATGATTGCTTATGCTTTGACGAATAATGAAAATTATAAATATTATTCTGCTGTTGCAGCCTTGTTGAATGAACATTATGAACTTGCTGAAAAATTGTTAAAAGAATTATATGATTCCGGATATACCGGCGTCAAAGAAATAGTAACAATGAGAGATAAATCAACAGGAAAACGGGTAAATGTTGGCACAGAAAAAGAAGCAAAGCTCTTAAAAATGGCCGGAACTCATGACCAAATGAAAAAAGAAAAAACACCCAGTCGCCGTCCCGATATAATTGCCAATTTATTGTTTGCTTACGGGAAACTCGGTAAAGATGAAGAAGCTATTAATTTTATACAAAAAGCTAAACAGGAAGATCCTGATAATTTGGATTTGATTATCGGTGAAGGTAACTATTACTTAAAAAAAGGAGATAACGAAAAATTTGCGGCTGCTATGCAAAAAGCTGTTGAATTGGACCCTAAAAACAAATTGATAAACTTCAACTTGGCTACGGCTTATTATCAATTAAAAAAATATGATGAAGCCAAAAAATATTATGAAAAAACCATTGAATTGGATCCTAATTATGTAGATGCTTATAAAGGTTTAGCTTTTATAGTTCTCGCCCCCGAAGAAGGGATAACAAAAGAAATGAATAAAGATGAAGTTTTGATGAATGATGCTTTATATAACAAATATAACAAACAACGCTTGGATTTGTATCGTAAATCTTTACCTTATCTTGAAAAAGCCTTGCAAGTAAAACCCGATGATGAAACGGTTTTAGTTATGTTGAAAAAAATCTATCGTGATTTGGAAATGAAAGATAAATACAAGGAAGTAAAAGCCAAACTGGATGCTCTGAAAAGTAAGTAAGCAAAAGAATTAAATAGTTCAATAGTTTCAGTAAAGCCGGTAATTTTTCCGGCTTTATTTTTTATGTTTAAAAAAATAATAAGAAAAAATTTCTATTAAGCTATGGTATTTGATGAAAAAATAGCTTAGTTGATGATGAAATAAAAGACTAATTTATGTCCGGATTATCATGAATCCGTAATCGATATTATATTTGTAAATTCAAAGAGTGAAATTATTTTACAGAAAAATTATGCAAACGAAGAGATTAAATTCATGGTTAGAAAAATTGGCACCGGATTATCCGTTGATGATTGCCGGGCCTTGTAGCGCGGAAACGGAAGAACAAGTATTGAAAACAGCCCGGGGTTTGATAGACAAACGTATCCAAGTTTTTAGGGCTGGTGTATGGAAACCGCGTACACGTCCGGGAAACTTTGAAGGACATGGCAAAAAAGCTTTACCTTGGCTCAAAAAAGTCAAAGAAGAAACAGGTATGAAGATTGCCATAGAAATTGCCAATGCAAAACATGCCGGATTAGCCTTGCAATACGATATAGATATATTTTGGATTGGAGCCAGGACATCCGTAAATCCGTTTGCCGTGCAAGAAATTGCAGATGCTATTAAAGGAAGCAATAAAATAATATTGATAAAAAATCCTGTAAATCCCGATTTATCTTTATGGATAGGAGCTGTTGAGCGGTTTTACAAGGTAGGTATAACCAAATTGGGCGTGATTCATAGAGGTTTTTCTTCTTTCCGTCCGGGTATTTACCGAAACGAACCGAATTGGCAAATTGCTTTGGATTTTAAAAACCGTTTTCCCAATATTCCCATGATACTCGATCCGTCTCATATTTGTGGACGTAGAGATTGTATATACGATATGGCTCAAATGGGCCTGGATTTACAATATCAAGGGTTTATGATTGAAGCGCATTACAATCCCGAAGAAGCTTGGAGTGATGCCAAACAACAGGTGTCGCCGGAAACATTGTTGCAAATTATAGATAGATTATGTATAAGAAAACAGCAATTTAAGGATCCGCAAGCCATTGACAAACTTGCATTTTATCGCTCACAGATAGATAGGCTTGATGATGAATTGCTAAAATTGTTGAGTGAACGTATGCAAATTGCACAAGAAATAGGACGTATTAAGAAAAAGAGAAGTGTGGCTGTCTTGCAATCAAACCGTTGGACAGAGATAATCCAAAAAGCGGTCGATAAAGGCCGCAATTTGGATTTGTCCGAAAAATTTGTGAACCAAATATTTAAAGCCATTCATCAGGAAAGTATTGAAAAGCAGGAACGTATTTTTAGAGAAAAATAATTTTGTTATTGAATAAAAAAAATCCCGGCATTTGACTGCCGGGACTTTTTTTATTTTAGCAATGATATATGTTTATTTAACCAAGTTAATTTCAACACGTCTGTTTTTAGCACGTCCGGCTCTTGTTTTGTTTGAAGCAATAGGTTTTGTTTCTCCGTAACCTTTGGCATTCAATTTACTTTTAACACCGTGTTCTTTCAAGTATTTTACAACGGCATCAGCTCTTTTTTGAGATAAAATCATATTTGATTTGGCACTACCGATACTATCGGTATGACCTTCAACATCAAATTCTGCCGTAGGATATTGAATCAAAATAGCAACAACTTTTTCAAGTGTAGCAAGAGATTCGGGTTTGAAGGTGGCTTTACCTGTGTCAAAGTAAATAACTTTGGCATATTCGTTTAATTGTTTTTGAACTTCTTTGGTGACAACAGGGCAACCTTGATTAGATACGGGACCTGCAACTTCGGGACATTTATCGTCTTTGTCCAAAACACCGTCTTTATCGGTATCAGGCCAAGGGCATCCGTAGTTTGCAGCAGGACCGGCTACTTTAGGACATTTATCTTTGGCGTCGGCTACACCGTCACCGTCAGCATCGGGACAGCCGTTTAAAGCGGGAAGACCGGCTACATCGGGACAAGCGTCTTTTGAGTCTATAACGCCGTCACCATCACTATCCGGACAACCGTTAAATTCGGCTTTACCGGCAACTTCCGGACAAGCATCTTTTGAGTCGATAATACCGTCACCATCAGTATCAGGACAGCCATTGAACTGTGGCAAACCTTTTACTTTGGGACAAGCATCTTCATTGTCATAAATACCGTCACCATCAGTATCAACGCCGCCAAATCTTACGGCAATACCAACACCGTGTTGGAAGTAAGGAGCAATGTTATTGTCAAATACATGATGATAAGCACTCTCTACAAACATGCCGATATTGTCGGTTACCCAGTATTCTAAACCTAAACCGCCATTAATATCTCCACCATTTTTTTTGTCAAGCCAATTATATCCGCCTCCTGCAAAAATATAAGGTTGAAATTTTTTGTCAGATTTACAAATATTGTATTTAACATCCAAATTTGTATTGACATAGCTTAAACTGGCCGATTCATCTCCCAATTTGGTGATTTTGTTCAATTTTAATGACCCTATCAAACTGAATTTGTCGCCTAAATATCTACCGATTCTAACATCTGATATGGCATAAGCGGCATTGTAGTGGTCAAACTTAAAATAATCTTTGAATAACTTGTCACTTGCAAAACTAAAATTAGTTTGCTCTCCGGTCGGGTAGAAATCTACCGCACTAAGACCCAATTTTACTATCCACGGATGGTTTTTGTCTTGTGCATTAGCAGTAACGGTTATCAACACGATGACTGCTAATAATAATTGATTTAATCTTTTCATATCCTTATTTATTTATTTTATTTTGTGCAAAAATAATAAAAAAAAACAAAAAATGCTATTTTTTAAATGACATTTAATTTTTTTCCAATTTTTTCAAAAGCTGTTATTGCTTTATCAATATGTTCCGGTGTATGTGCTGCTGATAATTGAACTCGTATTCTGGCTTTCCCTTTCGGGACAACCGGATAGAAAAAACCGATAACATATATACCTTCTTCAAGCAATTGCGCTGCCATATCTTGTGACAATTTAGCGTCATACAGCATTACGGGAATAATCGGGGATTCACTTTGACCTATATCAAATCCTAAATGGCTCATGCCTGCTTTAAAACGTTCCGTATTACGTTGCAGTTTTTCGAGTAGTTCACTACTGCCGGATATCATATCCAAAACTTTAAGGGCACCGCCGACTATTTCCGGAGCTAACGAATTGGAAAACAGATATGGACGCGAACGTTGACGTAGCATTTCAATAATTTCTTTACGTCCGGTTGTGTAACCACCCATAGCACCACCCAGAGCTTTTCCTAAGGTGCCGGTAATAATATCAATTTTTCCCATGACATTTTTGAGTTCAACGGTACCACGTCCCGTTTTACCCAAAACGCCAACGGCATGACTTTCATCAACCATTGTCAAAGCATCATATTTTTCTGCCAATGCCACAATTTTGTCCAATTGAGCGACGACGCCGTCCATTGAAAAGACCCCATCTGTTACTATAATTTTGAAACGGTGCCCCGCTGCATCGGCTTCTTGTAATTTTGCTTCCAAATCCGCCATATCGTTGTTTTTAAAACGATAACGGGCAGATTTGGTCAAACGAACCCCGTCGATTATAGAAGCATGATTCAGTTCGTCTGAAATAATGGCGTCTTCCGGACCGAATAGCGGTTCAAAAACGCCGCCGTTGGCATCAAATGCCGCTGCATATAAAATGGTATCATCCGTTTGATAAAAATCGGATATCTTTTGCTCCAATTCTTTGTGCTTGTCCTGAGTACCACAGATAAAACGAACAGATGCCATACCGTAACCGCGTAAATCCATCATTTTTTGTGAGGCTTTAATCACTTCCGGATGATCAGCCAACCCCAAATAATTGTTGGCACAAAAATTTAATACTTTTTGACCGGAATCCAAAGTGATTTCCGCTCCCTGAGGTGAAGTAATAATTCGTTCATGCTTAAACAATCCCGATGCTTCAATATCTTTTAAAGTATCTTGTAAATATTTTTTAAACTTGTCGCTATACATAATATATATTATTTTGATTTGAATTCGGACAAATATAAATAATTAATGTGTAAATCGAAATGCTTTTTATCCGTTTGTTGAAAGTTAAAAGTGGAAAGTTGAAAGTTCTTTTTTCAATTAATTAAACTTTCAACTTTTAACCTTCAACTTTCAACTTTTTTGTTAAATTTGTGTGATTTTTATGACCTATGTCATATTTAGCCACAACGAAGGGCTTAAATTTGTCTGTCAATTTAATAGTAGATATATGGGAACAATAGCCATTTTGGTTTTTATTTTAGCAGGTGTTGCTTTGATACTGATAGCCAATAACTTATCAAATCTTATTTCGCACAAATCTTATAACGAGGCTAAATTCGAACCTTATGAGTCGGGGGTAAAAACAATCGGACCGACATGGGTTCGTTTCAGAGTAGGTTACTATTTATTTGCTTTGATATTTTTAATTTTTGATGTTGAAATAATCTTTTTGGTACCTTGGTCTGTTGTGTTTAAGCGGCTCGGTGCCGTTGCTTTGATTGATATTATCATATTTTTATTTATTCTCGGTTTGGGATTGATTTATGCACTTAAAAAACGCGCTTTAAAATGGGTTTAGATAACAGAATGAACTGGATAGGGGATTCGCCTGAAAAACCCTATTCACACAATCAAATAGCCAATGATTTTCCCGGGCAGATTATTCCTGCTGGAAATGGCGGTAACATTATCGTTGGCTCGATAGATAAAATTATTAACTGGGGACGTGCCAACTCGTTGTGGCCCTTGTATTTCGGAACGAGTTGCTGTGCCATTGAAATGATGCAGACCGGTGCGGCACGCCATGATTGGTCTCGCTTCGGGTTTGAAGTGGCACGACCGACCCCCCGTCAAGCTGATGTAATTATTATTGCCGGAACCATTACGATGAAAATGGCGCCTGTCCTGCGTCGTTTATACGACCAAATGGCAGAACCGAAATACGTAATTGCAATGGGGGCTTGTGCTATATCAGGCGGACCTTTTTACTACAATACGTATTCCGTAGTAAAAGGCGCCGACCACGTTATTCCGGTTGATGTATATGTGCCGGGATGTCCGCCGCGACCGGAAGCTTTGCTCGACGGTATGATGTTGTTGCAAAAGAAAATTAAAACCGAAGGTATGAAAACCCGTAAAAATCCGATTGTCGGGTTTGATGAAGGTTTTGTACCGCACAACCTGAGAAAAAACAAAGAAAATGACCAATAACGATATCATTACGGCCTTACAAAAGCAATTTCAAGATGTTTCATTTGATGAAGAAATATCCAAGTTTTTGACAATTAATGTCTTGCCCGAAAATTATTTGGATGTAATGAAAGCACTTCGTGAAATGGGCTTTGACTATCTGTTTTCCATGACCGGTATGGATTGGGGTGCCGAACTCGGAGTGACCAATCATCTGGAAAATACCAAAACCGGTGATATGGTTGTGGTCAAAGTCAAATTGGCAGACCGCGAACATCCCGAATTGCCAACTCTTGAAAATATTTGGAAAACCGCTCATTTGCACGAACGTGAAATTTTTGACCTGTTCGGTATCAATTTCAAAGGACACAGTGTGATGAAACGCTTGCTTTTGTCCGATGACTGGGAAGGCTATCCGATGCGTAAAGACTGGCAAGACGAAACCAAAATGATTATCAGATAACTATGGAACAAGTTACACTCAATACAGCCGACCTCAAATCGCAAGAGTATTTTCTCAATATGGGACCGCAACATCCAGCGACACATGGGGTGTTGCGTCTTATCTTAACGCTTGATGGTGAGGTAGTTAAAAATATAGAACCCGATTTGGGTTATATCCATCGCAGTATCGAAAAACAATGCGAATACGAAGGTTATAAACAAATCATTCACTTGACAGACCGGATGGATTACCTGTCGGCGCATATCAATAACGAAGCCGTTGCCTTGGCAATTGAGCAAGCACTCGAAATTGAAGTGCCGGAGCGGGTTAAAGTTATCCGCACTATTATGGGCGAATTGACCCGTATTGCTTCGCACTTGCTTTGGTGGGGTGTGATGGGTATGGACGTCGGGGCATTGACAACTTTTATGTATGCTTTCCGCGACCGTGAAATGATTAACGATATTATGGAAGAAACTTGCGGTGCGCGTTTGACGATGAGTTACAGCACGCCCGGAGGCGTAATGTTCGATTTACATCCGAATTTTGTCAAGCGTGTAAAAGAATTTATTCCGCACTTGCGTAGCGTAATCCCTAAATATGACGAATTATTGACGGGTAATGTTATTTTCCAAAAACGTATGAAAGGCATTGGCTATATGTCCCGTGAAGATGCTATTTCGCACGGTGCGAGTGGTCCGGTAGCGCGTGGATCCGGTGTGTCTTGCGACCGCCGTAAAAAAGGTCCTTACAGCGCTTTTGCATCACGGGATATCGATTTTAAGGAAATTATTTATACCGAAGGTGATAACCTGGCACGATACAATGTCCGTATGAAAGAAATGTTGGAGTCGCTTAACATTATTGAGCAATTGATTGACGATATTCCAGATGACGGCATTCAAGCCAAAACACGTGCCCTTATCAAATTGCCGAAAGGCGAATTTTTGCAACGGGTGGAAACCGCTCGCGGTGATTTGGGCGTGTATATCGTCAGTGACGGTAAGAAAAATCCGTATCGTGTAAAATTCCGTTCGCCGGGATTTTCCAATTTGAATGCATTGATTGAAGTAGGAAAAGGGCATTTAATCGCCGATTTGGTTGCAATTATGTCCACGTTTGATTTTGTTGTTCCTGACATTGACCGCTAGAAACGTTGCACGTTTCTGCGAGTTGAAAGTTGAAAGTT
>JALVST010000131.1 GCA_027024205.1 Flavobacteriales bacterium
TTATCGCTTCAAGGCAGTATCCTGAAACAAATTAAAGAAAAAGATTATCTGCTTTATGCCCCTTATCACAATTACAAATACGTGATAAAATTTTTACGTGAAGCGGCGCTCGACCCCAAAGTCAAAGAAATCAAGATTACCATATACCGTCTGGCTAAAAATTCGCAAATAGCCAGTTCATTGATAAATGCCGCCAAAAACGGTAAAAAGGTGACGGTTCAAATAGAATTACGCGCTCGTTTTGACGAAGCCCAAAATATCAAATACGCCGAAATCTTTAAACACGAAGGCATTAACCTCGTTTTCGGTTTACCGGACATTAAAGTTCACAGTAAAATTTGTATGATCGAACGCGAAGAGCACGGCAAAATTAAACGTTACGGTTTTATCAGCACAGGTAATTTCAACGAAAAAACCGCCAAAATATATACCGATTATACTTTGTTTACCGCCGACCAAGAGATTTTGGAAGATGTGTCCAAAGTCTTTGATTTTTTCGACATCAATTACAAAATACCAAAATACAAACATTTGTTGGTATCACCCCACTATTTACGTCGCAAAATCTATGCTTTAATCAACGAACAAATCAAATGGGCTAAACACGGCAAAAAAGCATTGATACGACTGAAAATGAACAGTTTATCCGACCTTAAAATGATAAACCGTTTGTATCAAGCCAGTCAAGCGGGGGTTGAAATTCATTTGATTGTCCGCGGCATCAACCGGTTGATTCCGGGCATCATAGGTTTGAGCGAAAATATCAAAGCCATCAGTATTGTTGATAAATTTTTGGAACACCCGCGTTTGTTTATTTTCGGACCGGATAAAGACGCCAAGATATTTATCGGTTCCGCCGACTTTATGCC
The DNA here is from genome assembly GCA_027024205.1 of Flavobacteriales bacterium. Classification (GTDB taxonomy): domain Bacteria; phylum Bacteroidota; class Bacteroidia; order Flavobacteriales; family Flavobacteriaceae; genus WGBX01. The sequence goes on from JALVST010000131.1 coordinate 870, forward strand.
TCGTAATTTGGACCGGCGTGTGGAAGTAACCGCTCCCGTTTATGACGAAAAGATCAAAAAAGAACTCATAGATACCTTCAATATTTCTTGGAACGATAATGTCAAAGCCCGTATCTTTAACCAAACCCAGGATAACCAATACAAACGGGATGGTAAAAAACCGTTACGGTCGCAATTTGCATTGTATGATTATTATTTGGATAAACTTAAAAATTAGATTTTAGATTTTAGATTTTAGATTTTAGATTTTAGATTTTTCAAAATGAATAAAATAGATTTAAAAAATAGGACCTTTAGATTTGCTCGGAACATTATCGATTTAGTTGAATTATTGCCCAAGAATAAAGCAACAAATATTATCTCTTATCAAATTATAAAAAGTGGCACTTCTGTTGGCGCTAATTATCGAGCTGCAATTAGAGCTCGAAGTAATAAAGAATTTATTTCAAAAATAAATATTGTTTTAGAAGAAGCTGATGAAACCTTATTTTGGTTAGAAATAATTAAAACAAAAAATTGGTTAGATGAAGAAAAATTAAGTAGAATTTTTAAATGAAGCAAATGAATTAACAGCCATTTTTACTGCTACATTAAAAACAATGAACAATAAATCTAAAATCTAATTTCAAAACTACAAATAATAATTATGGCATATATCATTCAAAACAACTTAGCACTCAACTTCCTAAATCTAAAATCTAATTTCTAAAATCTAAAATCATTTGTAACGAACCAAAGTGAATGAACCAAAAAATTTCTTTCAAAACCATCAACAAACTCGCCATTCCCTCCATACTTGCCGGAATTATCGAGCCTGTGATTTCCATTACCGATACGGCTGTTATCGGACATGTTAAAGTTTTTCCAACCGAAAGTTTGGCAGCTGTGGGATTGGTAGGCTCGTTTATGTCGGCACTGTTTTGGATTTTGGCACAGACCAAAAATGCTATTTCCAGTATTGTCAGCCAGCATTTAGGGGCGAAAAAATTAGGACACATCAAAACATTGATCCCGCAAGTCTTGTTTATGAATTTATTGCTCGGTATCGTTCTCGTTTTTTTAACACGCATCTTTGCCCGGGAAATTTTTGAACTTTATGCCGCCAAAGACCGGATTTTGGATTATTCTGTGTCATATTACAACATCCGGGTTTTCGGATTGATTTTTACATTGATAACCTTTACTTTATTCGGAATTTTTCGCGGTCTTCAAAATACTTATTGGGCCATGTTTATCAGCATGACCGGTGGGGTGATTAATATTGTTTTGGACTATATTTTAGTGTACGGCATTCCTAAATTGATAAACCCCATGCACATTGAAGGTGCCGCTTGGGCAAGTTTGACCGCTCAATTAGTCATGATGATATTGGCTATTGCGGTATTTATACGCAAGACGCCTTTTGATTTGCAATTAAATATGCAAATCCATCCGCAAATCAAACGATTCTTGGGCATGACCGGCAATTTGATTATCCGTACTATTGCCTTAAATACGGCTATTTTCTTATCCAACCGTTATGCTACTTCTTACGGTAATAACGCCATTGCCGTTCACGTCATTTTAACCAATATCTGGTTGTTTACCACCTTTTTCCTCGACGGCTACGCCGATGCCGGCAATTCGCTCGCCGGCAAACTCTATGGCGAAAAAGATTTTTTAAATTTGAAAAGATTAGCCGGTAAATTGCTACGATACGGTGAATTTGTAGCCATTGGACTGGCTTTGATTTTTATGATTTTTTACAAACCCATCGGGTTGTTGTTTACCAATGAGCCGGACGTCATAAAGCTGTACGAACAAGTCTTTTGGTTGGTGATTTTAATGCAACCCATTGGCGCTATCGCCTTCATATTCGACGGTATTTTTAAAGGACTGGGGTGGGTTAAATTTTTGCGTAATATGCAATTGGTGGCAACTTTTATCGTGTTTATTCCGGTATTGCTGATTTTAGATACTTACGGATTACAACTTTATGGGGTTTGGACGGCTTTTTTGCTTTGGATGTCGGTTAGAGCCGTTAGTTTGTGTTGGCGGTTTGAGCGGTTTTATTAAAACAACTTTACTAACTTTATGAACCTTTAACATTTATCTATAATCATATCACCCCTTCGCAGTTCAGCGGTATTTCTTTATTGTTTTATCTATAATCATGTCACCCCTCCGGGGTTCTTTATTGATTACTTAAAAAAATGCTTGATAATATCATTACCGTTAACCAAAAGTATCAAAGTCAATAACAAAATAAATCCGGCTATTTGGGCATATTCCAAGAATTTTTCATTGGGCTTACGTCCGGTTATCATTTCGTAAATAGTAAACATGGCGTGTCCACCATCCAATGCCGGAATGGGTAAGACATTAAGCACAGCCAACATAATGGATAAAAATGCCGTAATAGTCCAAAAACGTTCCCAGTCCCATGTACTTGGAAATATTTTGGCTATGGAAATAAAACCGCCGACCCCTTTATAAGCACCTGTTTTGGGATTAAAGATCATTTTAAGTTGGTCTATATAACCCAAGAATGTCTCTTTGGCACGTTTCAATCCGGCAGGAATAGCTTCCAAAAAACTATATTTCTTATTGACAACCGTAAGATAACCGCGTTTTTGCCATTCTTTGTAATCGGTATTGAGTTGCACACCGATTTTCCCGTTTTCATCTATTTTTAAGTCCACTTCAACGGGTTGGCCGTCCCGCAAAACGGTAGCTTTTACGCTCTCTCCCTTATGCGCTTCTATTAGCGGTTTTATTTCATCGAAATATTCAACCTTTTCTCCGTTAACAACAATGATTTGGTCGCCTTTTTGCAATTTATCTTTATTGGCTTTAGAAGCGACTTTTTCTACAATAAAAGGAATCCGGATAGTGGTCAATCCTTTCACATTTTTTCCTTTTTTTTCAACCAAATTTTCAATAAAATTCACAGGAAATTCGATAGTTTTACGGTTCCCGCTACGTTCTATTTCCACAGATTTAGCGGTAATTAATTTGGCATCGATGTCGTTGGCATATTTTACAGGTTCACCGTTAATCTTCAATATTTTATCACCGTTTTTTAAACCGGCTTCATCCAAAGCGGGATGTAAAATTTGCAAGCCACCTTTTAGTGATTTGACAGGCACAAGCTGGTCCCCGTAAGCATATGCCAGACCGATATAAATAGTGATAGCCAATAAAATATTAACAATAATACCACCCAACATGATGATTAAACGTTGCCAAGCCGGTTTACTGCGAAATTCCCATGGTTGCGGTTCGCGATTGAGAAATTCCTTGTCCATACTTTCATCAATCATTCCGGCAATCTTGACATACCCGCCTAACGGCAACCAACCGATACCGTATTCCGTTTCCCCGATTTTTTTCTTATAAAGCGAAAACCACGGGTTAAAAAACAAATAAAATTTTTCTACCTTGGTACCGAAAAACTTAGCAGCCAAAAAATGACCCATTTCGTGTAAAACGACTAAAATACTTAAACTTAAAAGTAATTGAAATATAATTATCAAAGTTGAATTCATATCATTAATTTAATTGCAAGCAAAAATACACTATTTTATAAGAATGCTAAAATAATAATTGAAAATATCATTTTGTAGAGTAAAAATATCGTGTTTTCTATTATATAATAATACACCCATACACAAAGCAATACTTTGATTTTTATTATTATTTTTTTAACAAAAAAAAACGTTTATCGAATGAAAACACAGTTTCATTTAATCAAACCCGTTATTTATCGAATGAAGATTGATTTTTGAAAATAATTTCTTTTCTTTTGCATGTTACATTAAATTTACTAATTTTAGTTAACTGTTCACCGTATAATCGATGAAAAAATATTTTTTTCTTGTAATTTTCTTTGTGGTTCTGCATGATTTTGCTCAGGGCTATAAACATTATACCGTAGAACAAGGATTACCCAGCAACAGAATTTATAAGATATTACAAGATTATAACGGTTTTATCTGGATTGCCACTGATAAAGGTTTGTCAGAATTTGACGGTTACAATTTTAAGACTTTTACTATTGCATCCGGTTTGCCGAGCAATGATATTTGGGAAACGGTCTTAACCAAAGACAACAAACTATGGTATATAACCCGCTCAAACAGAATGGGATACATCAAAAATGATTCAGTTTATGCTTTTAAGACACAAAACAACGGATTGTTATATCCCACAATGTTGTCAACCGATTTAAAACGGTTATATTTAATAAATTTAACGACAAATTCCGATAAGAATTATCAACTGAAAAACGGCCAATGGCAAAAAATTTCCACCCCTCCCGTTTTAGAATCTCAACGCCCTATAGCATTGATTCACCCGGTATATCGTTTTTCTTATTATAAAAAAAACGCATCTGATAAAATTAGCTATATTATTACAGACAGTTTACTCCAACGTTCAATTAAATTTAATTTTCCCTATAAAGATATTTACATAAAAGGACAAATAAACGACAGTCTGATAGCCGCTACTTCCAGACATGGTATCCACTTTATCAATTTAAATAACGGGAAGGCATATCATATCATCAAACCTGATATTTTTAAAAAAAATATTTTCACCAGAATTTTGGCAACAGATAATGATATTCAAATATCGACCGAAAATTTTTGGGCAAGATTAGATAAAAATTTTCAATTAAAAGACATAAAGTTTTTCCCTGAAAAATTTCATTTAGCTACCGTTTTCAAGGATAGGGAAGGGAACTTTTGGGGTACCACTTATGCCCAAGGCGTGTATTTTTTTCCACGAAACGCCTTATCGAGCAAAAACTTATTGACAAATGAACCGGTTCAATTTATAAAACTCACGGGAAACAATTTGTTTGCTGCTATTTTATACAAAGGTATTTACAAATATAATCCCGGCTTGGAAAAATTTGAGAAATTTTTTGATAACAAAGATTATTTCTTTGATATATTTTATGCAGATAATGATAATTTTGCCATTTTGGCTAATACAACAACCTTTATTAAAAGAAACGGCGTTTTAGATTATTATTATCCGGTAGGTAAAGGAATTTTATATTTAGGGAACGATTTATTCGCAATAAGAGAACGGGATAAAATTTCCATTTTCAACAGCAAAAATTTCGAATTGAAAAAGAGCTATCCCATAAAAGGTTCGAATGATTTTATACTGTATAATAAGCATATTGTCTGTGGAACCGCTATGGGAGTTTTTATTATTGAAAACGATGCTGTCAATCAAATTGAAATTGACCGGTCAAAACCGGAAATTCCCGTATTATCACTCGCTCAAACCGGTAAACATTTAATTATAGGAACTGACGGATTGGGCGCTTATATTTGGGACGGCAAACATCAAATGAAATTGATAAAAGATACCAAAGAGTTTATTATCAATAATATATATTCAAAAAAAGATACCATTTGGTTAGCCACTCAAAAAGGGGTTTTCAGTTATTATTTTGACAATAACAATCTGGTTCTAAACAAAATAATGCGTAAAAGTGATGGCATTATATCCAATCATGTTAATCAAGTCGCTGTTTTTCATAATAAAATTATTACTGCCGATTTTAACGGCATCACTTCGGTAAATAAAAATATCTTAAAAAAAATCCCTGTTCCGAAGTTATATTTTGAAACAGTTAAATTCAATGGTAAAATAATCCGGGATAATGAACATGTCAAATACAAGAAAAACAATAATTTATTTCTCAATTTCGGTTTGATTGATTTTACCGAACAAGTCAATAACCGGTATTTTTACCAATTATTACCCGTGCAAGAAAATTGGTTGGAAATCCATTCAAAAAATATCAATTTTAACGATTTAAAACCGGATTCTTACAGCTTTAAAATCAAAACAATAACCCCTTACGGTCAAGAAGCCACAAAATCTTTTCGTTTTATAATTACACCGTTGTGGTGGCAAACAACCGGGGTTAGAATTTTGTTTACAATATTGATTTTATCAGGAATATTTTTTGTAGCATACTATTATAGGCGCAAAGCCTTGAAAAAACAACGCACCCGGTTATTAGCCCAAAAACAAATGGCCGAATTTGAATTGCATGCCCTTCGCAGTCAAATGAATCCGCACTTTGTCTTTAATTCTTTAAATGCCATTTTGTACTACATCAATGACGAGAACTACGACCAGTCCGAAACATATTTAATCAAATTTTCCAAGTTGATACGAATGATTTTTGAATTTTCACGTAAAAAAGATATCCCTATCCGCCAAGAAGTCGAATTATTGGAATCTTATCTAAACTTGGAAAAAATGCGCTTTTCAGAACGTCTTAATTTTTGTATCAATATAGATCCGCAAATCAATATTGATAAAAGGACTATTCCTACACTTTTATTACAACCCATTGTTGAAAATGCCGTAAATCACGGTATATTTCATAAAAAAGGCAAAGGAACGATTTGTGTTGAATTCCGTTATATAGATGAAAATTCTTATGAAGTTTTAATCAAAGATGACGGAGTCGGCATTACAAAATCAGCCGAAATAAACAAAAAATCCCTTAAAAAACATCAATCCCGTTCCACTCAAATCCTGATGGACCGGATCAAGTTACTTAACAAATCCGGTAAATGGCACATCACCTATCAAATGTTAGATAAAACCGAAGACAAACAAACAACTTACAATACCATTGTTAAACTAAAAATCACAAAACTATGATACGATGTATTCTAATAGACGATGAAGAGAAAGCCTTAAAAATGCTTAGAAAAAAAATTGAAAAGAAATTTCCGCAATTGGAAATTATTGCTACTTATCAAGAACCCGAAAAAGCCGTAGAAGGCATTAAAGAATTAAAACCCGATTTGGTATTTTTAGATATAGCCATGCCCAATATGAGCGGATTTGACCTTTTGTCTCAATTTGACAACCCCGGATTTGAAGTTATTTTTGTCACGGCTTATGACAATTTTGCCATACAAGCCATCCGTCATGCCGCTATTGGATATATTGTCAAACCCATAGATGATGAAACACTTGCTACGGCTATTGCCAACGCCGAAAAGAACATTCAGCTCAAAACAGCTAAAAGAAACAATAAAATTTTGTTAGATTTACTTAAAGAAAAAAATAATACGATTTCCATACCTACCCAAGAAGGTTATGTATTTATCAAAAAAGACAATCTCGTGCGACTTGAAGGAGATGACGGATATACCAAAATCATATGCCAGAATAGCAATGAATATTTAAGTTCCTATAACTTGGGAAAGTTTATTGAAATCTTAGGACATGATTTTTTTCAACCGCACCGGTCACATCTGGTAAATATTAAACATATTAACCGTTTTTTAAAAGAGGGGTATTTGGAGATGACCGACAAAGCCAAAGTGCCGTTATCAAAGGCTAAAAAAAAGGAATTTTTGCAAATTATGTCTCAATCATAAAATTTTTAAACGCATATAAACGCTACGGTTACCCGTATCCGGTTGTTATTGTAATTTATCATGTTTTTTCTTTATGATTAATAAAATTCATGACAATTTCAGCTACCGTCTCCGGCGTTATAGTATCCCAAATCGCTTCAAATCCGGGAAAAGTTTTACTACCGTAAATCGAAACGGGCAACTGCGGAAATTTTTTAAGGTCGGGCAAAATTTGATTTCCCGCCGGCTGGTTAAACGGTACAAATCCGGCATACGGATGCGTGACACCCCAAATCGTAACAACCGGCACGCCGTACAAGGCTGCCAAATGCCCGTTGGCCGAATCCATGCTCAACATAACTCGCAAACGACTTATCAATTGTAATTCCTCTTCAAACGGAAAAACACCGGCAACATTGACAATCCGGTTCCGGTTTAAAGCTTCTAATTCATCTAACAATGCTTTTTCACGGGAGCCTCCACCGAATAAAAATACGGCAACCTCCTCATCTTTCTCTAACAACAAACGGATGACATCCTTTATCTTTTCCAAAGGATATTGTTTGCCGGCATGAGCGGCAAAAGGAGCAATACCGATGATTTTGTTGTCTTTAACAGGTGAAATAAACAATTCTACGGACTTGCTAACAGCCGGCCTTAAAGGAATAAATCGTTTTAAATCAACAGGATAGCCCAATCTCTCAAACACATCTGCATAACGCTGATGAGTTGTTTGGAGTGGTCTGAAAATTTTATGTTTTGTCCGGGTTAAAGCCTTTTTTTCGGCTCTGCCCTTTTCGATAACCGCTACTTTGTATCCGGTAAATTGGAAAAACAAATCTAATATTTTGGTTCGCAATACATCGTGTAAGTCGGCAATGGCACCCGCTTTTTCTCTATTAAGAAAACGGAATAACCTATACAATCCGGTCAATCCCTTATAATCCCGGTTCAAGTCTGTTCCGATAAATTTTACCCGTGGCAAATCTTTAAACAACGGGGCAAAAAAAGGACGTGATACCATAACAATTTCCACCTCACGATAGGCGTTGAGCAAGGCTTGAATAACCGGCACGGTCATAGCGACATCACCCATAGCCGAAAAACGGAATACCATTAACTTCATAACCGGAATATTCAGCTGTTGTGTAGAATTTTTTCCAATGCCATGCCCCGCGACCCCTTAATTAAAACGGTTGCGTCTTTAATTTTATTAAAAATACCACTGTCTATAAACTCTTGTGTCGTTATAAAAACAGGTAAATCCGTTTGGGTCCGGCTGAAATTTT
>JALVST010000132.1 GCA_027024205.1 Flavobacteriales bacterium
GGTATAGATATTTTTTTGAACATCGGGTTTGCGCACCACAATGAAACAATGGGTAACCACGCGGATAATATTTTAGACCAAGCGCTCCGGTCATTTTATTGTTGTAGTAATAGTTGCAAAAATCTTCCGAATTGCAACCGACCCCTTCAATACCTTTACCTTTTACTAATATGTTAAAACCATTTTTCTGTAAATTGTCAAGCAAAGTTTTGTAAACATAAGCAGGATTATTTTCAGCCGGCGTTGTGTACTGGTATCTGATCAATTTACCTTCTGCCTGTATCATGTGAGGAAAAAATCTACCTCTTCCTTCTTCATATTTAATTTTTGTCAAAGGAATTTTATCCTGCCATTTAAAAACTTTGTAAAATTTAATATCAGAGTCTGGGAAACGCCGGATTAAAGGATAATCTTTAGAGCCTTTTACATCATTATTTTGTGCAAAAATATTTATTGACAACATTAACGCAAAAACTGTTAATAATAATGCTATTTTTTTCATTTTATTTATTTTTAGGGATGAGAATATTCGGCTAATCGGTTATTTACATATCACGACATGCGTCGTGGGGTAATTATATCGCATCAAATGTCATATGTTACACCAATTTTTTGGACAATTTTATATTTGGAATTGGTATAAATCGTCATTTAAAACACAGAGAGAAATCTCAATTTTTGATTTTCTATTATCTCATTCCCTAAAATAAAAGACCTCTTTCTTTTCCAATCAAGCACAAAACACATTATCATTAACGCTTTCCAAATATACTTCAGAATAAATGACAAACGTCCTTTACACTTTTTTATTCTTTACTAAAACGAAAGATTTTTCGTCTCGACTTTCAATTATTTACTCAAATTGCTGAGCTTGACAAAGTATTTCTTTCAATTCGAGATGTGCATACCACATCTCTACCCGCAACCGCCGGATACTTCTTTTTTCTTACGTTTGGCAACAGGTTTTACCGGTGCAGCAGATTTTTTTGGGGTAACTGCTACAATTTTATTATTAGTACGTTGCTTGCCTTCTACAACAGGAAAATCATTGATAACATTATTAATATCACTCATCCATTCTTTTTGTTTCCAGAAACTGTACATAAATCCACCGGCTCCAAACATCAGACTGTGTGCTTTATATCCCAACATATCCAAATAAGCCGTTGCGTTACCACTGGTATGACCGGTTTTACAATATATTACTACCGGTTTGTCAGCAGGAATTTCGGTTAAACGGGTATCCAAACTCAAATCTTTACGTGGGGTAAATTGAATAGATCCTTTGACATGAGCCGCATAATATTTGGGTTTTTGAATATAAAAAATACTATAATAAGCATTTGGATCTTTTTTTAGAGCCGGAAAATATTCATCATCTTTTATTAAAAATTCTGGACGTGCTTGTTTGAGTAACTGATGTGCCCGTTCACTTATCAGAATAGAAGGTAATTTTCGGGGCAATTTTGGTAATTTACTCAAATCAGGACTTTTATGAACCCCGGTTTCTTCCAGTTGTCCGGTAATGGTCCCGGGATTATCTGTATCTTTGACTAGCATTTCCGGATAACGGTCACCAAAACCTTTTTTCAAAATATCCGAAAAACGGCTATTCCAACCTGCCATTCCGTATAACATTACATACGTATTATCAAATCCGGCATAACGCGTTACGCCTGCTACATATGAAGCCATTTGTCCTGAATAGCAAATAAACACCACTTTGGGATAAGCGGCTGCCCGTTTGGTTTTAGTCAAAAAATCCAAAACTTTATCTTTCGGTACATTATAAGCACCGTTGATATGTCCGGCTTCATAAGCATCCGGCTTTCTGATGTCAATCAACAGCCAATCTTTGCCATGTTCCAATACATCCTGCGCCCAAACTATAGGTGGAAATTGCTTGGTATTGATAAAATTACCGTGTTCAAAATAAATTTCGGCTAATGTTTGAGGTTGTCCCGAACGTATCAAATTTTCAAAATTGACATCTTTTTTGCCCACAGGTTTGCTAAAAAACAAATGAGGCTTATTTTTACAAGCATTTAATGAGCTGATTATTAATATTAAAAGAATTATTTTTTTCATGTTTTTTATTATTGATGATACTGGTTATTTGGTTATTTGAGTTGAAAGTTCTCTTGCAAAGAATAATTTCTTTAAAATGATTACTTTATGCTACATGGTTCTAATTTTTCTTTGATAAATTTGTTACTTAATCACCTTTTTTAATATCAGACGTTTTGATAAGACATCTCAACATTCAACTTTGAATATTCAACTTTCAACTAGAGATGTTGTTCGCAACATCTCACTATCCGCAACCGCCTGTTACTTCTTTTTTCTTACGTTTTACAATAGGTTTGCCCGCAGTTACAGGTTTGTTTTTTGGCGCCGGTGCCCCTGCTCCTGTTCTACTTCTATATTCATTTATAAATTGTTGATAATCAACAAGTGGCACTTCATCGTCATACAAGCCGCTGTTTATAGCATAATTATCCAAAATTTTATCTTTGATATAATCATATCCACCCAATACAACATTGAAGTTACCTTTCTTAAAATGGCCGGACATCACAGCCAACAACCTGGCATTTGATGCATCTTCTCCATACAATAACAAAACGGCATCTTTTTTAATTTTTGAAAAATAACCGGGATTAAAAAAATTTTTTTTAGGCACATTGATAGCGCCCGCAATATGACCGTTAGCATATTGATGAGGCGTTCTAATATCAATAAATTGCACGTCTTTAATACCTTTACTGTATAGCAGATCTACCAATTGCTCATTGCTAATAGCATTGGCTTTACAATTTTTATTTGTTCCGGTTTGGTCAATACCTTGTTGCCGGTTACAAGAAGTCATCAGTATTATTCCGGTAAATATGATAAGTATTTTTTTCATCTTTAAAATGAATTAAAAGTTATTATGTTGATAGTTAAAAAAAGTTTTGCAGACGTTGATTACCCACATCCGCCTGTTACTTCTTTTTTCTTACGTTTTACAATTGGTTTACCCGTAGCAGCGGGCTTAGACTTTTTGGCACTTCCAGCAACAGGTGTTGCGCCCGTAAAGTAAATTTGCGCCCCTTTTCTAAACAAATATTGTTTTTCCAATTTGGCAGACAATAATT
>JALVST010000133.1 GCA_027024205.1 Flavobacteriales bacterium
ACTATATTTCGTCGCCCAAACTATATGAACTGTAAACCTTGAAACTGTATGACCATTTGTCCTTTGAAAATTCATAGGACAAAGGTAACTTTTTTAGAAGCTGAAAGCAAGATATATTTGTGACCAATAAACCGGAAAGTAAAACAATACAAAACTAAAAAGTTTTTTTGTTAAGTTTAAGTTAGTATCTTTGTTTAACGTTTTGTGCAAGAATAAAAAGTAAATACTTTTAAATTCGTTACTATTCTTATGCAATCCGTAAAAAAACTAATTTTTAAACTTAAAATCAGATGTCCGGTTTATTTAAAGAATTTAAAAAAGTCAGTTCCAAAGAATGGAAACAAAAAATCCAGGTTGATTTAAAGGGCTTGGATTATCAAACCTTGATTACTAAAACACCGGAACACATTGACATTAAACCCTTTTACCATTATGATGATTTTCAAGCCATGGCGCAGCCTGCTCCGCAAAATTTCAAAATTTGCCAGGAACTGTTTATCCACAATCCGGAAACTGCCGGAAAAATAGCCCGGAAAGCGCTTGAAAACGGTACGGAATTTTTTACATTTTATTGTGATAAACCATTTGATATTCAAAAACTTATATCCGGTTTAAATCCGGCACAACTTATTTTTAAGCCCGGTTTTCTCAATACGGATTTTATCAAAAAACTTTTTGAACAAACAGAAGGCAAAAGCCAAATTCTAATTGACCCCATCGGACATTTGGTACGATACGGTAACTGGTATAAAAACGAACAAAAAGATTTTGAAAAATTCAAAGCCTTACAAGAATACTTTCCCGGAAATTACCGTTTTATTGATATCCGTAGTCACCATTACAAAGATGCCGGCGCCATTATTACGCAAGAACTAGCGTATGCACTCGCACAAGCCGTAGAATATGTTGAGAAACTGGGTGATAAAATTACAAATAATATCCGCTTTTCCGTGGCAAACGGCTCCTATTATTTTTTTGAAATAGCCAAACTTAAAGCCCTCCGGTATCTTTGGCAATTAATCGGCAATGAATATACTGCAAATGTAATACCGGAAATTTATACCCGTCCGACCATGCGCAACAAAACCATCTTTGATCCCTATGTCAATATGTTACGTACCGGTATGGAAATGATGAGTGCCATATTGGGTGGCAGTGATTATGTAGCCAATATGCCGTTTGATGCCGTGTATAAAAAGAGCAACGAATTTAGCGAACGTATAGCCCGTAACCAACTGATTATCTTACAAAAAGAAGCCGGGTTTGACAAGGCACTTTACAGTACAAAAGGAGATTATTTTATTGAAGAAAACACTTATAAATTGGCCGGAAAAGCACTTGAAATTTTCAAACAAATAGAAAATAGCGGTGGACTTTTATCTCAACTATATAAAGGTAAAATTCAACAAAAAATTACAGAAAGTGCTACAAAAGAACAAACATTGTTTGACGAAGGCAAATTGGTTCTGGTCGGGACGAATAAGTATCCCGATCCCGGATCCCCCAAGCCTGAAATAGATTTTTACCCGTTTATGAAAAAACGTACCGGCCGCACCTTGATAAAACCTGTTGTTCCCAAACGGCTTGCCGAAAAAACCGAAATGGAACGACTGAAACAACTTGGAATCAAATTCTAATCCAGAAGTATGAAATATGCCATTATAGATTTGGAGACTACCGGCGGCAAGCCCGCAGATGAAGCCATAACCGAAATAGCCATTTATATTTTTGACGGTAACAATATAACGGACAGGTTTGTCAGTCTGGTCAATCCCGAACGGCCCATTCATTGGTATGTGCAAAAACTAACAGGTATCAATAACAAGATGCTGAGAAGAGCTCCGAAATTTTACGAGATAGCCAAACGTGTTGTTGAAATGACCGAAGGGGCGATTATCGTGGCACATAATGCCTCATTTGATTATCGAGTGCTGAAAAAAGAATTTGAACGTTTAGGATATAATTTTGAACGACCGAGTTTGTGCACGGTCAAATTGAGCAAAGAAGTTTTTCCAAAATTGGAATCATACAGTTTGGGAAAATTATGTAAAACACTCCACATTCCCGTATCCGACCGGCACAGGGCTTCAGGTGATGCTTTGGCTACGGTCGAATTGTTTAAAATGATACTGAACAAACAACGCAACTTGTTGGACCGTATTGATACGCCCGGTATCAAACCCGTGCAAAAAGTCAGAAAAGATATCATTCATACTATTGATAACCTGCCTGCCGAAAAAGGCATTGTGTATTTTTACAACAAATACGACCGATTGATTGGTGTCAATGCTGTCAATAATATCAAAATGAAAGTCAATCAAATATATATCAAAGACAATCCGAAAGCTTTGGATATGCAACAACAAATCAATCATATTGAATACGAATTACTCCAAGGTAATTTGATAAGCCGTGTGATTACCTGGCATTACCGTTACAATGAAAATCCTGTTTTTTCACCTTGTACCAAAAAGTATTTTACATATGAACACCGGTTTTCAAACAACCGGATGATTCTGGTTGACAAAGGTCATTATACCGGCGAAAAATCTATTATTTACATTGAAAATCAACAAGTTAAAGGGTATGGTTTTTTTGATTTAGAATGGCAAAATCAAGATTTGGATGTCATTAAAAAACGGCTCACACCGGTTACAGACCATCCTTTTTTGCATAAGATCATTCAAGATTATCTCGACAGATATAAATTGGAAAAAATTATTAGATTTGAATGAAGAAGTTGAAATTTTTTTTGATGAATTGATAAGTTGATGAAATGAGGCATGATGAATGATGAATAAGTAATATAGTGTGAAGCAGTAAATAATCATCAAAGTGTCCAGTTTTCTATGAACCTCAACTTTTAACTTTCAACATTTAACCTTTAACTAATTTATCCTCAATTCATCAATTTAAAACTCGGTCACTTCGATACTATTTTGCTCGTTACCTCGCAAAATCACTCAGTGACCTGACATTCTCAATTCATCAATTAAAAAAAACAGAAATACGCTGTGAAGTAATAAACATTCATCAAAGCTAAAAATATTCTATGAACTCAAACTTTTAACTTTCAACTTTTAACTTTCAACTTATATAGTATGAGCATAACAAAATTATTCAACATTAAATATCCAATCATTCAAGGCGGTATGGTTTGGGTCAGCGGCTGGCGTTTGGCAACAGCTGTCAGCAATGCCGGCGGATTGGGATTAATAGGTGCCGGAAGTATGTATCCGGATGTGCTTCGTGAACATATACAAAAAGCCAAACGGCATACTGATAAACCTTTTGGCGTTAATGTCCCCCTACTCTATGCCGATATTGAAGAAATCATCAAAATTATCATAGATGAGGGTGTAAAAATTGTTTTTACCTCTGCCGGAAATCCCAAAAAATGGACCGGTTTGTTAAAAGAACACGGTATCACGGTTGTCCACGTTGTGAGCAGTGTAAAATTTGCTTTAAAAGCGGAAGCAGCCGGTGTCGATGCCGTCGTAGCAGAAGGTTTTGAAGCAGGCGGACACAATGGCCGTGAAGAGACTACAACTATGGTCCTAGTACCAGCCGTAAGACAAGCTGTCAAATTACCTGTAATTGCCGCCGGGGGAATTGCCAACGGCAAACAAATGCTGGCGGCCATGGTTATCGGAGCCGACGGTGTTCAAATAGGCAGCCGCTTTGTCGCCTCGGAAGAATCATCGGCACATCAAAATTTTAAAGAAGCCGTCCTTAAAACCGGTGACGGCGATACTGTTTTAACTTTAAAAGAACTGGCGCCCGTACGCTTGATAAAAAACGAATTTTACCGTCGTTTGTCCGAACTTTACAAAACTTGTCCGACCGAAGCACAACTTAAACAACTTTTGGGGCGTGCCCGAGCCAAAAAAGGCATATTTGAAGGTGATCTGGTAGAAGGGGAACTCGAAATAGGTCAAGTAGCCAGTATCATTAACGATATTAAACCCGCCGGTGACATTGTCCGGGAAATCGTGCAAGATTACTACAACGCTTTGGAGGATATCCAGCGGTTAGAAAAATATCGATTTTGATTATAGATGTTTGTTTTAATGTTTTAATTTCAGAATTTTTATTTCATCTGTTTATATTTTAATTTTAATATTAATGTTCCCGACAATAGTCGGGATAATCTTTGATGATTAAAATAATCATTTCTCCCGAGATCGGCCGGGACAGGCTTTGTGTGTTTAATGATTATTTTAATCATGTCGGTTTCATTTTTAATTAAAAAAATAAAATCCTATAAAATATTTTTTTAGATTTTGCATATTTTAACACTAGTATCAAATGTGTCATGCCGTAAAAGATGAAATTCTTTTTATAAAAAAACGTATAAAAATTTCAGCATAACCTGTTCCGTTTCAGAAGCAGTTTATGCTTATAATTTTAAATGCAATTACTGACAAAAAGAATGAGTAATGAAATGGCAATAATACACATGACGTGACACTGGATATTGCAACAGTTCCATAAAACTCCAAGTATGGACATTTTTTACTTTACATTATTTTCATTAAAAAATATAATTTATTAAATTTTCTTTATCCGGAACAAAAAAAGGCATACCCGTGAGGGTAAAAAATGCTTTTTTTAACCTAAACAAGTAAAAAAATAATAAAAAAATTTGAAATCCTTTTTATTATTGTGTTTTTAAAACAATTAATAATCACACAAACAAAATCCTATGACAACACTTCAAAATTTTAACATCGCCACCAAAAAAATCGGTTTAACCGGATTGACTACCTATTTGCACAAAATTAAAGATTTGGGACTTAACGAAATTTCCCGTAAAATCGTTAAGTATGAAGATATCGTTTGGTTTTCAAACGATAAAAAACATTTGGAACATACCAATTATATTTGGTTTCAAGACGTAAAGGGCAATATTTATTATCTCAAAGAATCCCTTGCCGGCCTTTATCAACGTTTGCCACAACATTTTGCACGTGTCAATGACAGTTACATCGTAAACTTGTTACAACCTTTTTTAGAAGGCAGGATAAACGGCAGTAACATAGTCGTCAATAGAAAAAAACTTACAATAAGCCGGACTTACAAAGAAAATTTTGAAAAACGTTTTAACCGTTTATACGATTAAAAAATTAACAAGCCGGGAACAAGCCGAAAAGCCGGCTATAAAATTCGGGAGTAGGTAATCATAAAAACTTAAACAAATGGCAGAAAAAAAAAAGTTAATACAAGAAACGGTAAATTATACAAAATTACCGGAAGTGATAATAAACATTATGTTTATTATTATGAGGGGGGATTTTTTTTTCTATACACTTCAATAGGTGAAAACTCGAAGTATGAAAGATGCATTAGATTTAATTCGTTCTCATTCTGGCTCTGAAATTGAGAAAATTAAATAATCAATTAAAATTTTTAATGGTTTTGAAGCAATTTCCTCCTATAATTCTAATAATTATTAAAAATATCATATTTTTTCAACTTTACTTTCTAATTAAAATTTAACGATATGAAAAAAACATTATTTATTATTTTAAGTTTTATCATCATGAGCACATTTGCTCAAAACGATGAAATATTCGGAGATAATTCTAACGCCTCACAAACCGGAGATTACAAACAATCTTCCGGAAGTAATTCATTTGAAGTCAGTTTTAACCCCGGAAATATCTTTGCTACCGGCGGCAATGCTTTTTCGCTGATTAACGGTGCTGTTAAATACCGTCATTTTTCTTCATATAAGAATGCCTTCCGGTTTGGAGCCAACATAAATTTTACAACGAATACTGACATTATTCAACAAGAAAATGATGATCTCGATCAAAAGGAATTAAAAGCACATACGACCATATACGGTATTACACTGATGCCGGGAACCGAAAAACATTTTGATGTTTCCGACCGCATTTCTCCTTACGTGGGCTTTCAGGCTTTACTAGGTTACCAACATACGTCTTATACAGAAGAATATGAAGATGGAGATAATATTGAAACAATCGAATTAATCAATACTTCCCCTATTAATAATGGAGCCGGCTTAGGTTATTTTAGTTTTGGCGGTAGTGTTTTTACCGGCGTTGACTATTATTTTGTCAAAGGTTTTTATGTAGGTGTTGAAGTAGGTTTCGGCTTACAATATTTTTCATATCAAAAATCTAAATACATAGATACCGGTGACAGTGATAATAACGAAGTCTTTAAAAACGGGTCTAAAATACAATTAGCTCCCGGTCTTACAACCGGTAATATCCGTTTGGGTTGGACATTTTAAAAAAAAATAAACTAATTAGAGTTGTTATATAACCGGCCGGTGGCAAAGGTAACTTTGCCACCGGTAAAAAAATTAAAACGATGAGAAAATTTTTATTACTCGTCTTAATATATTTTATTCATTCTCAATTTTCTAACGCTCAAAACTATGCTTTTGAAAGTGAAATCAGCAAGAGAAACGGCTTGGTTTATTTCAAAGGCAAACCATTTACAGGCAAATTGTTCAGTGACGACGACAATATTCCCAATAAATGTAATTGTACCCTTGAAGCACAATACAAAAACGGTAAACTCAACGGTTATAAAAAAACTTATTACAAAAACGGTAAACCCAAATTTTCCGGTAAGTATAAAATGGGCGTCAAAAACGGCACAGACATCTATTATTACGAAAACGGCAAGAAAAAACAAGTAGAAAAATACGTTAATGGTATTCTTACAGAAAAAATTCGTTATTATAAAAACGGTAATATTCAGAAAAAAGAAACTTATAAAAACGGAAAAGTTATTGCATCAATCTTGTATAACCGGAATGGCACTCCTAAAAACAAAGGACAATCTACTGATATACAAACAACTAACAACATAAACTCATCTCAAATACAAAAAACCGTTTATGAACAAAAAAGTCAACCGGAACAATCCGTTGTAATAAACAAAAAACAAACAATAAAACCGGTCAAAAATAATTCCAAAAATATTAATAACACAAGCACTTCCGGTAATATTATTAAAATTCAAGACGGATTACAAAAAACTTATTTTAACAATGGACAACCGAAAAGAATAAGTTTTTACAAAAACGGCTTGCCTGTAAAAGATACTTTATTTTATGAAACCGGTAATTTACAGTTGGTAAAAAAATACAATGATGGTGAATTAATTCATTTAGAAAGTTATTATTCAGACAATGTTTTGGAAAAAGAAGAAAATTATCTGAATAATAAAAAACACGGTATCCAGAAATACAATTACAAGAACGGACAACCGCAAAAAATAGAAGCTTATGAATACGGATTATTAATACATTCGGAAGAATATAATGAAAAAGGTAAATTGATTAAAGAAGAAAATTATAAATTCGGTAAAAAACACGGACCTCAGAAATTTTTTGATAAAGATGGGAATCTTGTGGAATTAAAAGTTTATGATACAGGGCTACTCGTTAAACACGAACGATATACCGGTGAAGGCAAAGAACTTATTAATATTCAAAATGATATAGCAGAAATAAAAGTCTTTAATAATCAAGACAAATTAATCAGTTTAAAATACGAAGATATCAAAACCAAACAACCGGATAGTTTATGGCTTACATTTAATCCTGAAACCGGTGAAAAATTAACCGAAAAATCTTATCACAAAGGCAAATTATTTCGTAAAGGACAGTTTTTACACAACAAAAAAAACGGCGAATGGATTACTTACTGGCAAAACGGTGAAAAGGAAACACATACAATATACGATAATGGAAAAGCTACCAAGACCTTTACGATAACTTATGCCAAACAAATAAAAAATAACTACAAAAAAGGCGATACAATATGGGCTTACACTACTTATCTTCCTAAAAAGGAAGATCAATTTGTTTTGATAAGGTTTGTCAGTGTACAAACAACATCCCAAAAAATTATTAAGAAAAAAATACTGGAAACACTCAAACAACAAGGTCTCAAACCTATTAAAAACATTGAACCTATTAAAGATAAAGAACTTTTTGCTATCTTAAATTTTTCAAAATTTAGAATAAAATTGAAATCCAAAAACAATGAAGGTAAAAAATTTGTAACTTTTATAGCTTTTGATTTTAAATACAATAACCTTAAAAACGGTGAAACTTTTGAAAAGAATTTTATGATTACACCGGCAACGCCTCAAAAACCCAAATATAGTAGTCATTATGTCAAGGATAAAAAAGAAGCTTTTTTCAAAACCTTAAACAATCTGACCGAAAAAATGAAACGTTTTGTGTCGTCTAAATTCTTCTTATCAGGCGTTATTAGAAAAAAATCAGGTAACTCTTCTAATATTAATGAAGTATTTATCAATTTAGGAACACAAGAAGGTATAAAAAAAGGTGATTATTTCAAGGTTATAAATGAACAAGGAGCCGTAAAAGCACGTCTTAAAGTAACAAATGTAATGTTTAACGCTTCTATTGCAAAAGTTGAAGAAGGAAAAAAATGGTTAACTCAATACCTTTTAAACAATCCCTTACCGGTAGCAATCAAAACGACGAATAAATAGTTATGAAAACAATAAAGTTTCATAGCATTATAATTTTGAGTTTTTTACTATTACATAACTTAGGATATGCTCAAATAGACGTATTTGATGATGAAATTAAAATAAGGTTTGGAAAAGTTTATTATCAAACCGAACCTTTAACAGGGACTGTTTACAGTAATGATGAGATAACTATTCCTAATGATTGTCAATGTACATTAATAGCTCAATACAAAAACGGTTTACTCGACGGTAAAAAATTGATATTTTATCAAAACGGTCAATTAAAATTTAAAGGGAATTACAAAAACGGTGAACCGATAGGAGAACATTTTAAATACGACAAAAACGGGCAAATCATTGAAAAACACCGTTACAATAACGGTATTCCGGTTGAAAAAATTTTTTATAACAATGGTAAAATAATTAAAAAAGAATCCTATAAAACCGGAAAATTGGAAGTTTCGCAAGAATTTGACGAAGGTAAACTTATTGCTGAAACTTATTATTATCCGGATAAAATAAAACATCTGGAATATTATCCGAATGGAAAAATCAAAATGGAAGGTTTTTATAAAAACAATCTAAAAAACGGCAAATGGATATATTATGATCAAAGCGGACAAAAAACAAAAGAAGAAATCTATCTCGATAACGAACTAACCGGTCAAGGAACATATAAAAACGGTAAAAAAGACGGTATCTGGTATCACTACGGGCCCGGTAAAAAAAATAAAATTATTGAAATTTACAAAGTTGGCAATCTGATAAAAACAACAGAAGAAAATAGTGCTTATGCCATCAAAAATTATAACTTAAAACAAGGGGAACTAATTTTAAGTACAGTTAACAAAATATCCGGTGATACGATATATTATGTATGGAATTCATCAATCAACAATTATGATGCACCGGAAATACAAACTATTAAAAAACAAATTACAAAACTGATAAAACAAAGAGACGCCGGCACTCCATCAAATTTAAGTATTATCAGAAATAAAATTTTATCCAAACGTTTTGAAATCCGTGATGTTAAAGTTTCTTACAAATCACTCCAACACGAACGTGTCAGTATTGTCAACAACCAACAATTAAAACATTATGAAACGGAACATATTGCAACTGTTGAATTTAAAATTTATGTTTATACATTAGATAATCATATTGATACGATAATGTCTTTGAAAACCGATTCGCAAGGCAATTTTGTAACGGGTTTACTAGTTGCTATGGCTTCGGCATATCCCCAAAACAAAGAGGCGGCTTTTAAAAGAGCATTAAATTATCTGAATGTATATAAATTGGCAGCAAAATATTTTCCGGCTTATACGACCATTGCCGGCATTAAAAGCAAAACCGCTAAAAAAATAAAAACTGTCAAAACCTCAGACGGTTATTTCAATAACATTGTAAAAGGAGCTTGGTTTAAAGTTTTTGACAAAAAGAGTGGAAAATTTAAATCATTGATCAAAATTTATAAAACCGAAAGTAATTATGCTTACGGAAAAGTAAAAAGAGACTGTGAATGGTTAAAAAATTATTTGAATTTTGAACCACATCCTATATTAAAAGAATATTATCCTTAAAAATTCCAACTATGAAAAAATCATTCTTATCAGCTCTTGAAAACAAATACTATTATGCTGTTAGCCGGTATTTTTGGCACTTGATAATTGCTATCGGTATATTAGGTATAGGTGCCGGTATTTTAGTCTATTTTTGGACTCTTGTTCCGCCTTCCAAACGTGAAGTAGTCAAACAATCACCACCACCAAAACCTAAATATCCGGAACTGAAAGAAATCACATTGCAACAAATTATTCAAGCATTACCCAAGAAAAAGAAAAAAATTTCACCTCCGGTGACCAATCCACAAGTTGAAGAAACGTACGAACCGGAAACATACCGCGAAGAAGAAATCGTAACAATTGATTCTGCTGCATTGGCAAACTTTAACAGGATTATCGGACAAACCAAAATATTAATTCCGGTTGATAAAAACAAAGACTTTTGGAATGACCAGTACAAAATGGTTTTTAACAGCGAAAGAGACAAGAAAATGTATCGCAAAACACACAATCCCAACCTGATGCATACTGTATTAGTGAGTTCCGGTTTCAAAACCAAATTTATTAATTATACCGATAGAGAAAAACTCAAATCCTATTACGATAAAGCTGAATTATTGAGTACATACAATAGATTTATTAAGAATTTGGATACCATAAACCGTAAAAAATTTATTTTAAATACCGGTCTGAAACTACCGGTCAAAAGCTTAGGAACAAAAGAAATCGATAAACGCTTAAATGCAATAGGATTATCAGTTAAAAATGTACCGGCTGAGGAACAATTAAAGTTATTCGATATTTTGTGGCGATTTATCAGAAATAATCCTAACGACGGAATTCCTCTTGTCAAATATTTAGGTGAAAATATAAATAAAGTACCTTATACTTACCGCACAGATTTTATCAAAAATGTTTTAAATGAATATGTAAGATATTATAATAATAATTTGTATGGCTTAAAAGAAGCTACCAACCATTTTTTTGATAAAATTGACTGGCTCGAACCCGATAGAGTACCTTTGGCTTTGAAAATTTATTATAAATTATACCGTAACAACAACAAAGAACGTGCCCGTGAAATAGAAAGAATTAATCGAGATTATAATCAAAAACTCGCAGAAATTGATAGACAATATCAAACGGAACTGGCGCAAGCCCAAGCCGATTATTTGCGGGCTAAATACAAAAAACAATCTTGGCGCGAATGGAGTTATAAAGGTATTTTTTCCGGATTTATCAGTTTACTCCTGTTTAGTATTGTATTGCTGGTTTTGTCAATGATTAGAAATGTCAACCGCCTGACAGAAGCTATGTATGAACAAAATTATAATATCCAACAACAATTAAACAACGTATTGGATAAACAAAGCACCCCGAAAAGTGTCCAATCGGACGACAAACAAAAATTATCTGATATAACAAAAAATGAAAAAAATTAGTATCATCAATATAATTGTTACAAATAAAAAAAGCCGGCAAAAAGTTACCGGCTTTTTATTTTTTTTCACTAAAAGTTTATAACTTCTCAAACCGTGCTTGGAAAAAGCGTAAATATTTCGGTTCATAAACCATTTTTAAGCCGCGGGTTTTTTCTGCATTTTCATAGACTTCAATTACCGATTCGGCTACCACATCCATATGGGCTTGTGTGTAAACCCGTCGTGGAATGGTCAAACGGACCAATTCTAATTTAGGATAATTGTGTTCACCGGTTTTTTTATTTCGTCCGGCTGATACCACACCGCGTTCCATAGACCTGACGCCAGAATCGACATATAATTCGGCTGCTAAAGTTTGCGCCGGAAATTCATCTTGGGTCAGATGTGGATAAAAAGCTTTGGCATCTAAGAATACACCATGCGTACCAACCGGTTTTACTATCGGAATACCGGCTTGTAACAATAAATTACCTAAATAATGCACCTGTCCTACCCTGGCTTTTTGATGTTCGTCCATTACCGATTCTTTGATACCGATAGCCATAGCTTCCATATCACGTCCGGCTAAACCACCATAAGTGTGCAAACCTTCATATACAACCACCATATTGCGGGCTTCTTCAAACACACGCGGATCATTGGTAGCTAAGAAACCTCCGATATTAACGAGGGCATCCTTTTTGGCACTCATAGTCGCATGGTCGGTGAGGCTATTGATTTCCTTGACAATTTCGGCAACTGTTTTATCTTGATAACCTTCTTCATGTTGTTGAATCATATAAGCATTTTCGGCAACACGGGTCATATCGTGGACAATTTCAATACCGTATTTTTGAGTCAATTTCCTCACCGCTTTTAAATTTTTAAGAGAAATAGGTTGTCCGCCGGCCATATTAACCGTCGTTGCCATCGCTACATATGGAATTTTTTCAGCGCCAACCTTATCGATTAAAGCCTGCAATTTGTTCAAATCGATATCACCTTTAAACGGATATTCGCTATTAGGGTCGTGTGCTTCATCCACAATCACATCGACAAAAGTAGCACCGGCCAATTCCTGATGCAATTTGGTCGTCGTAAAATACATATTACCGGCTACATAATCACCGGGTTTAATCAATATACGTGAAATCATATGTTCCGCCGCACGGCCTTGATGCGTCGGCACCAGATACTTGTATCCGTAAACTTCTCTTACGGTTTCTTCCAAATGGTAAAAATTACGACTCCCGGCGTAAGCTTCATCTCCAAGCATCAATCCTGCCCACTGGCGGTCACTCATAGCCGAAGTGCCACTGTCGGTTAACAAATCGATATATACATCTTCCGAACGTAGTAAAAATGTATTGTAACCTGCTTCTGCGATAGCTTTCTCCCTTTCTTTCTTCGAAAGCATTCGCAACGGTTCTACCATCTTGATTTTATAAGGCTCTGCCCATGATCTTTTTTTCATATATTTCTGTTTTTTGGTTATTTGGTTATCTGTTTATTTGATGATATTGGTTATTTGATTATTTGAGATTCCTCGTCGATCCTTCGTCGCTCTGTCGGAATGACAACCGCTGTCATTTCAAACGTAGTAAGAAATCTCTCGATTCATTTCAGCTTTTCGATTTTCGATTTTTCAAACGTTGCTATGCAATGTCTCTACAAACTTTCAACATTTAACTCAGGTCACTGAGCCTGTCGAAGTGCAACTTTCAACTAAATAAACGGCATTTTCACTACTTCCGCCGGCACTTGTTTTTTTCTTATTTGAATAAAAATCTCACTTCCGGGTTTGGCTTTTTCTACCGGTACATAGCCCATTCCGATAGCTTCTTTGAGCGTCGGCGACATGGTACCGCTGGTCACATAGCCTATTTTATTACTGTTTTCATCGACAATATCATAGCCATGACGGGCAATACCTTTGCCTTTCATTTTAAAACCTACCAATTTACGACTTAGCCCCTGCTCTTTTTGTTTTTTGAGGTTTTCACTGTTGATAAAATCTTTGGTAAATTTAGTAATCCACCCGAGCCCCGCTTCAATTGGCGACGTCGTATCGTCTATATCATTGCCGTACAAACAATAACCTTTTTCCAATCGCAACGTATCACGTGCTCCCAAACCTGCTGGTTTGATACCATACTCTTCTCCCACTTCAAACAAAGCCTTCCAAATATCTTCCGCCCATTCGTTTTTGACATAAATCTCGTATCCCTTTTCACCCGTATAGCCGGTAGCGGATACTAAAATATCCTTATGTCCGGATAAATCCGCTTTTGTCCAAGTATAAAATTTCAAATGTTCCAAATCGGCACTGTCTCCGGCTAATTTTTGCATAACAGCCGGCGCCTGAGGTCCTTGAACTGCCAAAATACTGTATTCACCGGACAAATTTTCAAGCTTAACATTACGACCGATGGCGTGCATATTGACCCAAGCCCAATCTTTTTCTATATTCGCCCCGTTGACCACCAACATATATCTGTCATCATCCAGTTGATAAACCAACAAATCATCAACAATCCCGTTTTTTTCATTCGGAAAACAGGAATATTGCACTTTTCCGGGCTTGAGCTTGGCCACGTCGTTACAAGTTATATACTGCAAAAACGCCAAAGCATCCTTACCGGACACAAAAAAATTACCCATATGAGATACATCAAAAACTCCAACAGCCTTACGGACGGTTTCGTGTTCGGCATTGACACCTTCATATTGGATGGGCATTTCAAAACCCGCAAAAGGCATCATTTTAGCCCCGAGTTGTTTATGTATTTTGTTAAGAGCGGTTGTTTTCATTCACTTATTTTTATCCGGCGGCTAAAATAAGAAAATGATCGGGATTTTGAGGTGATTTGGGTGGGATTTTTTCCGCTATAAAAAATTACAGTTTTTCTTTAATCATTGTTTATAAATTTGATAAAATGTTAATAACTTTTAACAACTATTACTTGTAATAAATTATAAAATTTGTAATTTAAGCGATATCTTATAATGTTGTTTTATGATTACAAAAAAATACCATTACGGACTGACAGGGCAAGGCATATATTCCTATATTTATTAGATAAACAAGTTAAGGAAGATTGTTGATTAGAAAATCAATTTATCTTAATTTAAATTGCTAAAAATGGATAAGATAAAAATATTTTTAGATACGGAATTTACAAGTTTACAAAAAAATGCCGACCTTATTTCCCTGGCCCTGGTGAGTGAAGACGGAAAAGAATTTTATGCCGAGTTTACAGATTACAACCTAACCAAAGCCGGCAATGATAAACAATGGATTGTGCAAAACGTTATTGGAAACCTGATTTTGACCAAAGACAACGAAAGCCGGAATTTGGACAAAATGTATATCCGTGGCAACCGTTCGGAAATTACATCAGCACTCAGAAATTGGTTGAATCAATTCGGCATCCGTAAGGACGACGGGGGCAATATCATTCCGCATATCCGCATTTGGGCCGACGTGCCACACTACGATTGGGTGCTGTTCTGCGAATTGTTTGGCGGCGCTCGCAAAATTCCGCCACAAATACACTACATGGTAATGGACTTAGCCACGTTGCTCTTTTGCAAAGGTATAAAACCGGATACACCGCGAATCGAATTGCTTCCGCATAATGAACTGCCCGAAGGTGTGCAACATAATGCCTTGTTTGATGCCCGGGTGGGAATGCGGGTTTTGAAAAAATATTTGGAACGATGAGTGAAAAGAAATTTTACAGCAAACATATTTTTGTTTTTCCTTTTCGCTATCAAAAAAAGGAAAAAGGGAAAAGAAAATTTACCTATCCCGATTTAAAAGAAATCAAGGAGCATATAGCGTCCGAATTTTGGGAAGAGTTCGAATTTAAACATAAAATCTACGATAATTATCATACCTATAATGAATTCGTTTATTTCTTCCCGCAAGTCAGGGACGTGTTGAATTTGAAAGACACCGACGAGGATAAAATTCTCAATGTTCTACAATATCAATATCGTAAAACCGAAGGACTGACACCGGAATACGAAATTCATATCAAAAATTCCGAAGGCGAAAATGAGATTTATACTTTGGAAATCGAAGATGTTACTTTGAATTTCTATCCGAATGGCATCGGTATGTTTGTTTTCCATTTGAAAAACAATAAATATCCTTACATCGATGCCATTTTGATAATCAACGACTACGGTCGTCGGATTTTTCCGCAGTATTTGGGTAATTATCATGATTTTGTTGATGCGCCGAAAGGCAGTTTTTTGACCGATAAAATTGTTATAAGGAATATTTCAACCGGATTCGGAACCCTGATTGAGGAAGATTTCTCATATTACAATGATTTGGATCGTTTAAATATGCAGGCCTTCCGGTTGCCTAAATATATAGGTATGTTGTTGGGCAGTGCTTTTTATAGCGATACCGGACAGCAAACCAAGTATCGTATTACACCGATTTTGGACGACCGGATGTTTACGGTATCATTTTATTTGAATTCCGCTTGGATGGGCTTTCTGAGCAAATGGAACAAAACCTCCGGAACCTATGCCTATAAAACCGATAAAACCTGGTATCAATACATTTTTATCGACGGAAAAGAGCCAAGTGTAAAAAATAAAGAGTGGCTGCAAAAACAACTTGAAGAACACACCTATGCCCGCTGGTTGGAAGGCGGGCAACTCTATGGTATGAGCCGTTACTCCTTTGTTTTTTTGGGCTCGGATGAATGGTTTCACAGGAATGTTTTGGACAAACATATTTCCACGCTTTATTTCCAGATGGTTTTGTTGGTATTACTTCAACGTGCATACTTGGTTTATTTTGGTGGCGAAGTGGCGCGATTGGCCAATATATTGGAACATACCGAAGATTTGGAAGATTATGTGGATGAAATCAACAGGTTGTATTTGGACTATATCAAATTTATCAACCGCATTTATTTCCGCGAGGCATCACCGCAAGAACAAGGTATTGAACTCTACGAAATGATGCAAGAAAAAATACGCATCAAACGCGATGTGGACGATTTGGACAGGGAAATTGGTGATTTAAACGAATATGTCGAACGCTATCAGGAACGAAGACTAACACGTTTGGCGGCAAAATATTTGCCGGTTACGCTTTTGGCCGGTATTCTCGGTATGAATACTATCAACGGCCTTAAATGGAATTTAAAGAATCCTGAATTTTGGCCTACGGTATTTGGTATACTCAATATTTTAATAGTAGGATATACGATTTGGATACTAGGAAGACAATTTATAACCAAAAAACTATAAGCTATGGATTGGAAAGTAGTCTTAGAAATAATACTTGTTATAACAAGAATAGGGCTCTTAGCATTTATTGGATACCTAATATTCCAATATTGGGTTCAAAAATTAAATAATAAACACCAAGAAAAATTATTGGAAAAACGCCATAGTCATGAAAAGGAAATGATTAAACTGCGTAATGAACAAGAACAAGAAAAAGAAAAAGAAAATAAACTGCCCGTAAAGAATAATACAGTCATTGACTACAAACACGAAATAATCAAACAATTCGTCAAGAATGGAAAAACATCAAACGAACATATAGAAAATTTGTCTGCCATTTTAAAATTGTATAACTCCGAAAACCAACAACCATGAGCAACTATAAACTAACTTTCAAACTCAAACAGCACACGCCCATCATCCACTTCCAACACGACCAACACGGCGCCACCCTCCGGGCCACCGAAGTCAAACCGAAGTTGGATAGGTTTTTGATTGAAAAACTACAATTGACCCAAAAGGTCAACGGGAAAGAAGTGCCGAAACCCGAATTCAAAAAATGGTTTATCAACGAAGGAAAAGAACATCCGGCGTTGGATTATAAATTGAGGTTTGAGCCTGTAAAAGATAAATCATATTATTTATTTTTTTCGTTTTTGAACGATGACCGAAAAAAGAATCTTGCCAATTACATCAAGGTTAATAAGCTTATTAATAAAAAGAATGAAATTGATGTAAAAATTATTGCACCGTCGCCCTATTTTGCTAACAACGATAAGGTTAAATTTAATGGAGATAGTGTTGCTAGAAACCGAAGCAAATTCGAGGAATTACGTTATGGTGTTCTTGCCAATGAAAATATTAAAGGTGTAATTACTTCATTCAATACGCATAAATGTCAAGTTTCTTTAAATAATCAAACATACAAGGATATTACTTTATTGGAACTTATACATAAAGTTCTAACGGAGTTTTTCCTGAGTAACAATTTCGGCACACGACAAAACAAGGGATTTGGGAGTTTTACGGTTGTAGAAATTAATGAGAAAAAAGTTTCATATGATAAGGTTACTAATATGATTAGTAATTCCACCTCATTTACTTATAAAATACAAGGAAAAGTTGAGACGATAAATGATATATTTAAACTTATTGATAATTACTATAAGAAAATAAAAAATAAACCTAGCAAAAAATCTACGATATCACTATTACGAGATTATTTTGACAAAAAAGAAATAATTTGGGAAAAACCTGCCATTAAAAATAAACTTGTAAAGAGAAGGAATTTAAGAGATTTGAATAAATTTAGATATGTAAGAGCATTATTGGGCTTGGCCGAACTTTTTGATTATCCGAAATCAGGAATTAAGGTAAAAGTAAAGCACGCAGAAAATAATGATAATAAAAAAATTGAACGTTTCCAGTCCCCAATTACGTTTAAACCGATTAGTAAAGAAATTTATTTGCTTGTTCCAAGAGAAACACATTTGGAAAAAATCATAGGAGAAAAATTTTGGTTTTATACAAGTGATGAGGAAAAACTATTGTTATCGGTTCCCGATTGTTTCGATATTGTTAATTTTCTAAAAAATGCTATTAATCATTAACCATGCCCTACAACCCCAACATACACAACCGCCAATCCATTCGGCTCAAAGGTTATGATTATTCAAAGCCTGGGTATTATTTTGTCACCTTTAATATCAAAAAACGGCTGCCATTATTTGGAAAAATCATCAGGAAAAACAACAAGGCAAAAATGCAGCATACCGAATTAGGCAAAGCCGCCATTAAATTTTGGCTCGAAATACCCGAACATTACCCGAATGTCATTTTAGATGAATTTATCATCATGCCCGATCATATTCATGGAATTATTCAAATATCGGAGCGGCAAGGGGCTCAAAACATTGAGAAGGGACGGGCTCAAAATATTGAAGCTGGACGGGCTCAAAATATTGAGCAGGGACGGGTTCAAAATATTGAACCCAAACAGAATAAATATCAAAAAATTATCCCCGGCTCATTAGGCGCTATCATCCGCGGCTATAAAATAGGCGTCACCAAATGGGCCAAACAAAACGGATATGAAAATTTTATATGGCAAAGAAATTTTCATGAAAAAATCATCCATAATGAAAGAGCTCTGAATAATATAAGACAATATATTAAGAACAATCCTAAAAATTGGAAAAAATGATATATAATCAATTAAATATAGGACGGGCTCAAAATATTGAGCCCCCTCTGGCTCAAAATATTCAGCCCCCTCTGGCTCAAAATATTGAGCCCCCTCTGGCTCAAAATATTCAGCCCCCTCTGGCTCAAAATATTGAATCTGGACGGGTTCAAAATATTGAACCCCGCCATTTCAAAATATTGAACCCCGCATTTCAATATATTGAACCCCACCATTTCAATATATTGAACCAAATAAAATTGATTAAATAAAGATAGGATTAAACAAAAAATATAATAACCATGAAATACACCGCACTAACCATCGGACCGATTTATAACACCATCAACCGGGCTCGTAAAACACGCGAACTATGGGGCGCCAGCTACCTGTTTTCCCGTGTCATTATGCAAAGGATTATTGAGAAATTAAATCAAAGTGGAAACGGAAATCAAATCATCCTCCCTCAAATCACACCTCCCGGGCAAAAATCGAAAACAGGCCTTTACCCCGACAGGTTATATATGGAAGGAGATCAAAAGGGCTCTTTGGAAAAAATTATCGATAAGATAAAGGGTGAATTAGAAACTGAATTTAAAAATGCCGGATGCAGTAATGCCCGTAATTTCATCGACAACTATTTCTACTTTAACATAGTTGTAACCGATGTAGACGGAACGGATGAATTAATGGATACATTATTTAAATATATTGCTCAAACCGAACTGCATTTACCGGCATTACCCGAAGACGATTTGTGTATCGAAAAACTTTTGCTCAATATTTATCAAACTAATTTCTTCGAAGAAACCTTTTGTAAAGGTTACTCATATCCTTCTTTGATTGAAATCGCTACCCGGAAAATGGTTGAAAATGGGATTTCCGAAAATGATTTTAAAAAATTAGAAGAAGCCGGAAAGAAAATCAAGGAGGAGAGAAAGAAAAAACAAGGTAAAATTACTAATAAACAAGATTATGACGAAGATGAAATAAAAGAAGATGACATCATTATCGGTATTTCAAATGATGACAAACTGAAAGAGCATTTCAAACAACCCCACAAATACATCGCCATCGTCCAATCCGACGGTGACAACGTGGGAACCTTACTGGGTGAAATTTTGAAATTGAATAATAAAAATCTTATTAAAAAATTCTCAAATGCACTGGCTGAATTTGCCAAAGAGGCGGCAATATCGGTAGAATATTATGGCGGCGAAGCCGTTTACGCCGGTGGCGATGACCTGCTGTTTTTTGCACC
The DNA here is from genome assembly GCA_027024205.1 of Flavobacteriales bacterium. GTDB lineage: Bacteria > Bacteroidota > Bacteroidia > Flavobacteriales > Flavobacteriaceae > WGBX01. The sequence goes on from JALVST010000133.1 coordinate 20,182, forward strand.
GGTTTTGACCTACAATGGAAATATTTTTTCATTGATTGATAATATTGACGATATATTTAGAAAAAAAGTCTTAGAGAATTCCACATTGAAAGGTATCATTGAACAAATGAGCAAGGATAATAATGACGAAGACAAAAAGCAACAAGAAAAAATAATACCCAAACCCTCCATGTCCTACGGCCTGGCCATTACCTACTACAAATTCCCGCTCAACGAAGCCCGAGAAATGGCTTACGAAATGCTCCGGAAGGCAAAAGAAGCCGGCAAAAACCGTATCGGATACCATTGGCAAAAACACAGCGGACATCATTTTACGGATATTATTGAAAAAGATGTTTGCACAAATGATAATAAAAAGAATAATGAACAAAAGAATAATCAATCTGGCAATAACAAACCGCAAAAAACACTTTCCTTTTATTGCTTGTTTTTAGATGTTTTGAAAAAAGTAAATACTAACAATGCCGGAAATATTTTTTCATCCTTTATTCATAATTTGGAACAACACAGAGCCATTATTCGGCCTATTATCAACGATGACAACAAACTCGAAAATTATTTTATCAATTTCTACGACGAGTCCATTCATAAAACCAATGAAGCCAAGAAAATTAAAAATGATATTAAAAACTTACTCTTGAAAGCCTATGCGACATCAGGCAATGAACCCGACAAAGCCATTACGGCTGTATATAATGTTTTACGTTTTGCCAAATTCTTAACTCAAAAAACCAAAGACAATGACTAAATATTTGATTGAACTCACACCGGTCGATATGTTCTTTTTTGGAACCGAAAATCGTTACCGTCCTCGAAAACATAAAGGCGCTCCCAAATTCGAAGCCGACTATTTCCAACGTTCGGCAAAGTTTCCACAACAAACCACCATATTAGGTGCTTTGCGGTATTTGATACTCCAAGAAAACGGACAAATTCCGATAAGTGATAAAGGTAAAGCGAATAAGTTAATCGGTCCCTCCGGCTTTCAAATAAACAATGTCCAAGGGTCAGGTTATGGCACCATTCAATATCTCGGGCCGGTATATCTCCGCAATAACGATGACTTTTATATGCCGGCACCAAAAAACTTATTCATTGGAGAGAACGGTGGGTATATTTGGGGAAAACCCGAAAAAATAGATACTGTTATAACCAACCAACCGGGAACCTTTTTGTATTTCGAAGATTACACCGAAAAGAAAAGCATAGCCGACGATGTGCTGGTAAATATCAAGGATATGGATAAACCACTGAAATACGACGATGTCTTTGTAGAAGTTGAAAAGGTGGGCATCAACATCAAACAAGAGGAAGATGCTTATTACAAACAAATCAGCTATAAATTCAAACCCGGAAAACAATCATCGTTTGTCTTGACGGTTAAATGGTATGAAACAATTTGGAAACCGGTTGAAGGAAAAAAATACCTTTTGCCCATAGGCGCCGAAAAACAAATGTTTACGGTGAGGTTTAAAAAATATAATGACGAATTGCAACCGGTTTTTCCCGAAAATAATCCGGTGTATCCATACATTATTCTACTATCCGATGCATATATTGAACAGAATACAGCGGATTTTTCCATTGTATCCCAGAAAAGTTTCAGATTCTTAAAATCAAATGTTCAAAATACCGATAATTACTCACGTTGGAATAGTTCAGTCGCAATCTCACGTAGTAAGCGTTATAACCTGTTTGAACGGGGAAGTGTGTTTTATTTTTTAGACAACGACAAAATGAATGACTTTATTAACAAACAACTAAAAACCAAACAGGAATTCTGTCAAATCGGATATAACCACTATATCAAATCAAATGCTAACTAACAAAAAACTATATTTATGAAAACAACAGTTTATACCATCAGAGCCATTACCAACATGCAACCCGGTAGTGGTGAGGCCACCCAGGGCGTGGTGGACAATTTTGTGCAACGGGACCCGGCAACTGATTATCCCGTTATTTTCGGAAGTAGTGTTAAAGGGGCCATTCGGGCGTTTATGGATGGGAACCAATGTCAAGGTATCAATCAGATTTTCGGTGATAATGACAAACAAGGAAGTTATAGATTTTTCTCCGCCCAACTCATAGCATTACCCCTTCGTTCTAACAAGAAACCGTATTATTTGGCCGTTTCGCCGGGTATTGCCAAGCAAATCCTTGAAATATTTGATGCCTTGTGTTTTAAACCGGACGATAAATTAAGAGAGGAATTGGAATGTCTTAAAAATTTAAACGATTTCAACAATCCTTTGGTGAAGCAGAACATTAATAATCTAGTTATCGAAGATTTCGAACAATTTGATGTTTTGCAGAATTGTGACCTCACCGAATTTAAAAAATTATTACATGCAGACAATAACAATATCGTTGTTTTACCCGATGATAAATTTAATGAAATTGTCAGCAACGAAAACCTGCCGGTTATTGCCCGTAATCATTTGGAAAACGGCCAGAGTAAAAACCTTTGGTATGAGCAAGTCATTCCGAGATTTAGTGTTTTTATAATGCCGTTGATGTATCCCGAAAATGATCGGTATTTTACATCTTTTGATAGTAAATTGACCTCTAACATCGTCCAAATCGGTGGAAATGCAACGGTTGGATACGGTTATACTAAATTTAAAAAAATACCTGTTAAACAAAATAACGAATCTCAATCCGATAATTGCTAAAAACCTTTTACCATGAAACAAAGAGTCGAAAAATACATTCCTGCTGCCATTGAAGCAATAACGACCGAAAAAATTACAAAAGACAATGGTAAGATTGACAAACAATTCAAAGGATACATTTCGTCCTTTGGTGCCGCCATCATCCAAACCGGGCTGATTCCGGCCGTAGCTTTCTATTCAGTCCAAGGCGACGCCGATGCCGAACGCCAAAAACTTATCGAAGCCATAAAAAAAATATTAACCGATAATGTTGAAGTAATACCAAACACCCAAAGTTTGTTAAGATTTCTAATAGAAAGATTTGAATCCAATGATAATATGAATCTTTGGAAAGAAAAAATCATGGATGCCGCAACGGCGCTTAAACTGGCTGTCAGAACCTTTGAAATGGATGATTAACAACGAAAAATTTAATGTTATGAAAAATAAAAATACCGGATATTTATTTACCAAAGCATATTTCAAGCTAGACCGAACACCGAGAAATTACCAAACTGAAACAAATAACGAAAACGAAGAGGAAAAACTGGTTATCAATAATTTGTCAGACCGTTCCCAAAAAATACTGGAAGAAAATTTATCACCAAACAATGATTTAACGGAAACATTTGAAACCAACAAAGGCTTCCGAACTTTTGAGTTGACTACTGTTTACCCTGGATTGTTAGCCGGTAGCGGATATATGCATGATATAAAATCCAAAGAGGCCTTCAAACTCGGCTTCTTCTTCGACCACACCACCGGACTCCCCGTCATTCCCGGATCTTCGGTCAAAGGTGTTTTGCGTGATGCCTTTGAAAAAGCAGGTGGTAAATATGTCGAAGAATTACTCGGTGACTTGGGAGTTAGTAACAATACGTTTTTTGAAAAATTAAAGATTGATAGCGTCAAAAAACCGGTATCCGTGCTTGTAGCACATATTTTTCACGGATGCCAAATAAAAAGTAAAACCAACAATGATGGTAAAACGGAATATTTCTGCGAACCCCTTCCCATCTATCATCGCGACAAATTTTTCGACGCCTTCCCCGTTGCGACCGCCGAACAAAAATTCCTTGCCGACGATTACATCACCCCACACCCCGATCCACTTAAAAATCCCGTGCCGCTACGTTTCCTTAAAGTGCGCCCCGGCGTTACCTTCCGCTTTGTTTTCGAACTCCACGACTTCAAAAACGAAAACGGCGACATTATCCTCACCGCCGGCCAAAAACTGGAATTATTTAAAAAAATCCTCCTCGACCTGGGCGTTGGCGCCAAAACCAATGTGGGCTACGGGCAGTTTAAAGATTATTCGGAAAATGATTCAGAAAATGTTGAAACTAAAACATCTCCGAGATTAAATGAAGGAAAAACAATAGAAAATATCCAATCCGGTGATGTGCTGGAAGCTAGAATTATTAACTTAAAAGGTGGAATTCAAATTGATACAGAAATACCGGGAATGGATTTTAGTCAAAGACTGATAGGTGTTTCTCCAAAAAATTTTACATTAGGACAAGTTATTAAAGTAAAGGTAGTTATAAATGAAAAGAAAGGAAAAAAATATTATAAATTTGAAAATATAGACGAATAGCTATGACCGAACACAACAACACCCCCTCCCCCCAAAACATCGCCCAAATCCTCAAAGAACTATCCGATGCCTTGGAAGAACTGGCCTATATCATCGCCCGGCAAAAAAACGCCGACCAGGCCCAACCCGTCCGTAAAATCAAAGTCCTGACCGGAAAAATAAAAACACTTAGCAGTCCGCAGCAATCTCAGGAGGAACAAACCGTCAAATCCATTCTCTTCAAGACCTACCGCAAAAATTACCTGCGTGACTGGCTGATCAATAAAAATGTCCACATCGGCAAGGCGTTGGATAATATTTCCGTTGAGGACAAACTCTACCAAACCGCCGCCTACCTGGCCGAACATTACAACACCTTGGAGGATTTCTACAAAGAACTCAAACGAAAGCAGGTGCGCAAAATCGAAGAATTCAAATTCGTAGGCACCGTTTCGTCCATGCGCTACATTCGTAAATGGGCCGAAATGCTGGTTCAAAACAAACTGCTCGATGCTTTCGAACCCCTCAACGACCTGGCCGTGGAAGTGGACACCGCCCTCATCAAGGAAGCCACCGCTTTTATCAACGGCATGTGGTTGGAAATTTTCCTGCGACGACAAATCGTGGA
>JALVST010000134.1 GCA_027024205.1 Flavobacteriales bacterium
TATTTCCGTCATTGCAATTGATGAATTGATGATTTGAAAAGTAGTTCGCTGAGTGATTTTGCGAGGAAACAAGCAAAATTGTACCGAAGCGCCGGTTCATAGCGTATCACATTCTTTGATGTTTGTTTTTTACTTCATAACTTGTTATCGTTTCATAAATTGAGGAATTGAGGATTTTTTATAACTTGATTCTTTTTCCTCATTCCTCAATTACTTGCTACTTGTTACTGGCGACTTAGCAGCCACTCATACCACTGCTTCATACCTTCGCCTGTGGTGGCGGATACTTCAAAAAATATCAAATTCGGATTAACCTGTCTGGCATAATCTTTGGCTTTTTCCACATCAAAATTCAGATACGGCAACAAGTCAATTTTATTGATGATACACACATCCGAACCGGCAAACATATCGGGATATTTAATCGGTTTATCATCTCCTTCGGTAGTACTGACAATAACCACACGGGCATTTTCGCCCAAATCGAAAGCCGACGGGCAAACCAAATTACCGACATTTTCAATCATTACAATAGAACCGGGTTCCGGATTTAATCTGGTAATCGCTTGGTTGACCATATCACTGTCCAAATGACAGGCTTTTCCGGTATTGATTTGCACTACGGGAATTTTTAAAGCATCTATCCGGTCCGCATCGTTCATGGTTTGCTGATCGCCTTCAATGACATAAAATTTCTTTTTCTCCTTATTGTCAGCAAGCGTCCTTTCCAACAAAGTGGTTTTACCCGAACCGGGCGAACTGACCAAATTAACGGCAAAAATATTTTTAGCTAAAAAATACCCTCTATTTCGTTCGGCTAATAACTGATTGGCTTGCAAAATATCTTGCTCAACATCTATAATAGTTCTATCATCATGATGGTGGTGATGATGATGCGAGTGAGAATGATCATGGTGATGCGCTTCTACGTTTAAATCACTGACCATTGATGCCAAATCTCTCGGCATTTGTATTTTAATATCGTCGGCTACGCCGCATCCACAGGTTGTACACATATTTGGTGGTTATCTGGTTATTTGGTTATTTGATGTCGGATGTCGGGTATTCGATGTCCGGTGTCGGATGTTGGATGTCGGGGCTTCGGTACACTGCTCCTTCGTCGCAGCACTCAGCCACCTTAGTTTCAATTTCAAATAATATCATCCCTCATCTCTTATCCCTAATCAGACACACAATTGTGCATCTCTACGCACTTTGTCGCTTCGGTTACTGAGCCTGCCGAAGTATCCACTTCGCACTAGGCTCTTCAAACCTCCAACGATTTCACTCGCATTTCTTTACCTTTATATATATCTTTAAAATGACTACCGCATTTAGGACACGAATCAAAAAAATTTTCAATATCATAATCAAATCCACATTCTACACATTTGGCTTTGGCTTTAATCACATGTATTCTTTTTTCTGCTTTTTCAAGCACGCTACCGGCAATAGCCATTGGCCATGAAAAATTCAAGGATTCAATTTCAACGCCGGACAAAGTACCGATTTCCAAATCAATAGCCTTTATTTCAGTTACATTGGCTTTTTTTGCTTCTTTTTCAGCTATTGCCACTATCCCCATTGCTATTGACAGTTCGTGCATTCTTTTTCATTTTAAACAAAAATAGTAATATCTTTTTTATTCAAAAATGATAATAAACATAATTTTTAACTGATTATTATATTAAAAAAAAATTAACATTTTATTTGTATTTTCTCAATATTTTCGTTTGCAAAAAATCAAACAATCATCATTTATACAATATTTATAAAAATATGACAAAAATCACATAACCTAACATAAATTTTTCTCTAATTTTAGAAAAATATTTTTCCATATCATAAACATCTTTTATTATGAAAAAAATTCTTCAAAGAGATGAAACCTTTTACGAAAGTATTATTAATAAAGGTTATTCTCGTCGCGACTTCCTAAAATTTGCCACCTATATGACGGCATTTATGGGATTAGAACACAGCATGGTCGGCCAGTTGGTTAAGACTATGGAAACCAAAAAAAGGATTCCAGTTATTTGGGAACATTTTCAAGAATGTACCGGTTGTTCGGAATCGTTTATCAAATCTGACCATCCTTTGGTTGCAGATGTTATATTGGATACTATTTCATTGGATTACACAGACACTTTGATGGCAGCTGCCGGACATAATGCCGAAGGAGCCAAACAAGCTTCAATGAAAGAAAATTATGGTAAGTATATTTTAGTAGTTGAGGGCGCTATTCCTACCAAAGATGGCGGGGTTTATTGTACCATTGCCGGACGAACAGCAGTTGAAATTCTCAAAGAGTCTGCTGCCGGCGCTGCTGCTATTTTAGCTTTTGGTAGTTGTTCGGCATGGGGTGGTGTACAAGCCGCTTCACCTAATCCTACCGGCTCGGTTCCGGTTGATGCTATCATTAAGGACAAACCTATTATTAAAGTTCCCGGTTGTCCACCTATTTCTGAAGTGATGACAGGTGTGGTTCTGCATTATGCTTTGTTTGGTTCTATTCCCGAATTAGATTCCGAAGGTCGTCCTAAACAATTTTATGGTAAACGGGTTCACGATTCGTGTTACAGAAGACCTTATTTTGATGCGGGATTATATGCAGAAAGTTTTGATAGTGAAGAAGCTAAAAAAGGTTATTGCCTATATAAATTAGGTTGTCGTGGTCCTGTTACATACAATTCTTGTGGTACAACAGGTTGGAACAATGGCGTCAGTTTCCCTATCAAGTCTGGCTATCCTTGTATAGGATGTAGTGAAAACAATTTTTGGGACAATGGTCCTTTCTACGAAAGATTGGAAAATATACCCGGTATGGGCATAGAAGCTACTGCCGATAAAATAGGTAAAATTGTACTCGGTGCTGCTGCCGGCGGTGCTGCTATTCATGCTGTTGCTACCAATATCTTTAAGAAAAAAGAAATTGATGAAAATATAGCAATGGGCGAAATTAACGAACAAAATCTTAACGAATAAAACTCAAAATCATGGCAAATAGAATTGTAGTTGACCCAATCACCAGAATTGAAGGTCATTTAAGAATAGAAGCTGAAATCAAAGACGGTAAAATCGTCAACGCATATAGTTCCTCAACTATGGTCAGAGGTATGGAAAAAATTGTTGAAGGTCGTGATCCTCGCGACGTTTGGGCTTTTGTCCAACGTTCTTGCGGTGTTTGTACCACAGTACATGCCATTGCCTCTATCAGAGCCGTAGAAGATGCTTTGGGTATCGTTATTCCTCCAAATGCCGAAATTGCACGAAACATTGTAACCATAGCTCATGCCATGCAAGATCACGTAGTGCATTTTTATCACTTACACGCTTTGGACTGGGTAGATGTTACCAAAGTATTGGAAGCCGACCCGAAAGCAACTTCCGAACTGGCTCAAAGTATCTCAAAATGGCATAACAGTTCACCCGGTTATTTTGCCGATGTCAAAGCACGTATCAAAAAGTTTGTCGATAGCGGACAACTCGGTATTTTTGCCAACGGCTACTGGGGACATCCGGCAATGAAATTACCACCGGAAGTGAATTTGTTAGCTGTTGCTCATTACTTGGAAGCGCTTGAATGGCAAAAAGAAATTGTAAAAGTTCATACCATACTCGGTGGTAAAAATCCCCATCCACATTTCTTGGTTGGCGGTATGGCAAGCAATGTTAACCTCGATGATGCCGGAAGTTTAAACGCCGAACGTTTAGCGTATGTAGGTAAATTACTCAAAGATGCTCATAAGTTTATCAATGAAGTTTATGTCCCCGATTTACTAGCTATCGCTTCATTCTACAAAGATTGGGGTGCAATAGGCGTATCAAAATTTAAAAATTATTTGGTATATGGCGATTTACCTACCGATAATATCCGTAATCCGAAAAGTTTCAAATGGCCACAAGGTATTATTGTTGACGGCGATTTGAGTAAAGTTCACGAAGTTGATTTGGAAAATACTAATGATATTCAAGAATTTGTAAACAAATCTTGGTATGATTATTCCAAAGGAAAAGAAGTAGGATTGCATCCTTATGAAGGGGAAACCAATATCCATTACACCGGTCCGAAACCACCTTATGAATATCTTGATGTAGATAAATCATATAGTTTTGTAAAAACACCTCGTTGGAAAGGTAAACCAATGGAAGTTGGTCCATTGTCTCGTATGTTGGTAGGTTATGCCAAAGGCATACCCGAATATAAAAATGTAGTTGATTTTGCTTTGAACAAATTGGATATTCCCGTTGAAGCTTTATTCTCTACCTTGGGAAGAACTGCCGCAAGAGGATTGGAAACCAAATTGTTAGCCGACTGGGGATTGGAATTTTATGACAGCTTAATCAACAACATTAAAAAAGGCGATACCCGTATGTCAAATATGGAAAAATGGGACCCTAATACTTGGCCTAAACAAGCCAAAGGCGTTGGTTATATGGAAGCACCCCGCGGTGGTTTGGCTCACTGGATTGTTATTGAAGATAAGAAAACAGCCAATTATCAAATGGTTGTTCCTACTACCTGGAATGCCTCGCCTCGCGACCCCAAAGGACAACTGTCTGCTTACGAATCTGCATTGATTGGAACGCCTATTGCCGATCCTAATAATCCGGTTGAAATATTGCGTACCATTCACTCGTTTGACCCTTGTTTAGCTTGTGCCGTACACTTGTACGACCCGCATGGCAAACATATCAGCCAATTGCAAATTGGTGGTGCTTGTATGATTTAATTAAAAAATTGATGTTATGAAAACTGTAACTTACAATTATAAAAGGGTCTATGTATGGGAATTAGCAGTACGCTTTTTCCATTGGCTAACAGTACTTTCATTAATAGTGCTGGTTATTACTGGCTTTATTATTGCCAACCCACCGGCTCTTAACATAAATGTTGAAGCTACCAATTCTTTTTGGTTTGGATATGTCCGGTTGATACATTTTTCGGCAGCTTATATCCTTATTGCTAATTTACTTTTCCGGATTTATTGGGCATTTGCAGGCAATCAATTTGCCAATTGGCGTAATTTTATACCTTATACCAAAAAACATTGGCAAAATATCGCCCATGTATTAAAAGTGGATATTTTATTAATGAAAGATAAAAATCAAAAGTTATCAAATATCAGTATAGGTCACAATTCATTAGCAGCATTCTCCTATTTTTTGATGACATTATTATTTTTTTTACAAGCAATAACAGGATTGTCACTATTAGCCGATACATCCGGTTGGTGGTTTCCAAAAATGTTTCATTGGGTTGCAACACTATTCGGAGGAGATATCACCACAAGATATGTACACCATATATTAACATGGCTTTTTATGGCCTTTGTTGTCATTCATGTTTATTTGGTATTGTATCACGACTATATTGAAGCACGAGGAGAAGCATCAGCAATGGTTAGCGGCTTTAAATTTGTACGGGCAGAAAGAATCAAACAAAATATCAAAAATTTTGTTGATAAAGTAAAAGACCAAATGAATAAAGGTAGTGAGAATGCCAATATTGAAAATGAAGATGAATAGCTAATGAAAAACAAGAAAATAAGCATGATTTCCGACGATGTCATGGAACTGCAAAAATTGTTTTACCAAACCCATGATTATGCCGGTAAAAAACACAAAGACCGTGTATTGATATTAGGTATCGGTAATTATTTAATGGGAGATGAAGGGGTTGGTGTACACGCAGTTCAAGCTTTGAGCAAAACAAAACTACCTGATTTTGTTGACATTATGGACGGCGGTACCGGAAGTTTTGATTTGATGCCCATTTTGGCACAATATCCACTGGTTATTTTTATCGATGCTACCATGGATTTCAGACCTCCCGGAACCATTGATGTAATTTATCCGGAATTTGCCGCAGATTTTCCAACGGTATTAAGCGCTCACGATGTAGGACTAAAAGATATGATTGATGCACTGGAATTTAAAGGCGAATTGCCTAAAATTATCTTGATAACTGTTTCAATCAAAGGCATGAGCCCTATGGATATTACTTTAAGCGATGATGTGCAAGCAAGCATACCGAAAGTAGTTGAAACCGTTGAAGATATATTGGGAAAAATAAAAATAAACACTTCTACCGATTAAACTATTTAGATTTTCCATATTTTAGCATTTACATTAAATTTTACCTACCTGCAATCAGGTAGGTAAATTTAATTATTCAAATACCGGACTGATTTTTACTAGCTATTATATGGAGATTTTTTTTAATACATTTGATTTTTCAATGCATACATACCACATACATATCAAAGGTATTGTTCAAGGTGTCGGTTTCAGACCTTTTGTCTATCTAAAAGCACTGCAACACAATTTAAATGGATGGGTCAATAATACGACAGACGGCGTGCATATTGAAATCAATGCGGATAATAAAACCGCTCATTTTTTTTTGCATGATATTTTGGAACATTTGCCACCTTTGGCTTTAGTTACGGAATATAATATTAAAAAGGTTGATAATCAACAATATACCAATTTTAATATTGTAAAAAGTGATGAAAGTAAGCAAACTAATGTTTTACTGACACCCGACGTAGCTATGTGTCAAGATTGCCGGCAAGAACTATATGACAAAAAAAAACGCCGGTATCAGTATCCGTTTATCACTTGTACCAATTGCGGACCTCGTTATTCCATTATCACCGCCCTGCCCTACGACCGTCCTAATACTACAATGCAAAAATTTAAAATGTGTCCTGTTTGTCAAAAGGAATACAATAATCCGCTCGAACGACGGCATTTTTCTCAAACCAATTCTTGTCCCGATTGCTCTGTGGAAATGCAATGGTATGAAAATGGCAAACTAATGGAACATTTTACGGATTTGGATAAAGTCATTCGATATTGGAATGCCGGAAAAATCATTGCTATTAAAGGTATTGGTGGCTATTTACTAACCTGCGATGCTACCAATAAAAATGCTATAAAAACACTGCGAAAACGCAAACAACGTCCATCAAAACCATTTGCTTTAATGTATCCTGATATTTCCGCTATTGAAAAGGATACATTTTTAAAAGTTGATGAAAAAAAAGAATTGCAAAGTATTCACGCCCCTATTGTATTACTTCGATTAAAAAAACAGACGACATCGCATATCGCTATTGATGAAATAGCCAAAGATTTGGGACGCATCGGTGTGATGCTGCCTTATACCCCACTTTATGATCTACTCCTTCAAAAATTTGACAAACCAATCGTCGCTACCAGCGGAAATATAACCGGTTCGACTATTATTTTCGACGACCAAACTGCCATTGAGTATTTAACCCATATAGCCGATGTCCTTTTGATGAACAACCGTGATATCGTTATCCCGCAAGACGACGGACTGGTACGATTTACCCCCAAACACCGGCAAAAAATCGTCTTGCGCCGGTCACGTGGCAAAGCGCCTGTTTATATCAATCCCGGTTTAAACTTTCAAAACAAAAGTATCTTGGCAACCGGCAGCATGCTTAAAAGTACTTTTGCTTTTACGCATCAAAACAATATTTTTATCAGTCAATATCTCGGAAATACCGCAAATTACGAAGCACAAAAAAATTACGAAACAACTTTTGAGCATCTGACCAATATATTGAAACCGGAAATTGAAACAGTTGTTACCGACAAACACCCCGGGTATTTTGCAACAGAATTTGGCAAAAAGTATACTCAAAAAAACAATATAAAACACGTTGAAATTCAACATCATAAAGCACATTTATTAAGTGTTTTGGTAGAAAATAATTTACTATACAGTCCAAGAAAAATACTGGGTGTCGTTTGGGATGGTACCGGTCTGGGCGATGACGGGAATATCTGGGGCGGTGAGTTTTTCAGTTATCAAAATCATCAAATCGAACGCATTCATCATATCGGCGAATTTGATTTCATTTTGGCTGATAAAATGGTCAAAGAACCGCGCATATCTGCTTTGGCAATCGCATACCGTTTTCCGGATGCCACAAATCTTTTACGTCAAAAATTTAGTAAAACCGAATGGCAAATTTATATAAGTTTATTAGAAAACGTCCGTTTAAAATCGACCAGTATGGGACGTTTGTTTGATGCTGTTGCTTCCTTGCTTTTTGATTACGATAAACACAGTTATGAAGCCGAAGCCAGCATGAAACTCGAATGGCAAGCAACGCAATATTTAGCAACACACAAAACAAAAGTATATCCGTTCAATGATAAAGCATTTAAAAATTTTTCCAAATACATTTTCGAGCAAATCCTTCTTGATTTATTAAATAATGTTGATAATCAAGAAATTGCTGCAAAATTTCACCTGACATTAGTTGATTATATTTGGCAAATAGCCGAACAATACGGATACGAACACATAGCTTTTAGCGGTGGGGTCTTTCAAAATGCGCTTTTGGTTGATTTATTGATTGAAAAAAATGAAAACCGTAAGCAATTGTATTTTCAAAAGGAATTGTCACCTAACGACGAAGGGATTGTTTTAGGACAATTGGTGTCAGGGATAATAAGAGATAAGGGATGAGAAAAATAAATGTCGCATATACGGCGTCAATGGTTGATGTCATTATAACGCTACAAAGGTGTCACACATACGGCGTTCTGCGGTAAACATTTTTTTTATATCTTTCAGCAAACATAAAGCCCTGTAAGGGCGACAACTTTGTAACATAATAATAAACAAAACGCTATAAGCCCCGTAGGGGCGAAACCTTTATAAAAATCTTGACAATGAAATATTTAACTGAATATCGTAATCCGGAATTAGCTATAAAAATTCTAAAAGAAATTGAAAATACCGCCACCAAAAATTGGAAAATAATGGAAATTTGTGGCGGGCAGACACATAGTTTGGTTAAAAACGGCATTTTATCCGTTTTACCAAAAAATATCGAAATGTTACACGGTCCCGGTTGTCCGGTTTGTGTAACACCTTTAAACTTGATAGATAAAGCCATTTATTTGGCCAAAGAAAAAGATGTTATTCTTTGCAGTTTCGGTGATATGTTACGTGTACCGGGTTCAACCGATAGTCTGCTTGAAGCCAAAGCAAAAGGGGCTGATGTCCGCATTTTGTATTCACCTTTGGAAGCAGTTCAAATTGCCCGGCAAAATCCGGATAAAGAAGTTGTGTTCTTTGCCGTTGGTTTTGAAACTACGGCTCCGGCTAATGCTTTATCTATCTTACACGCTCAAAAACTCGGACTGAAAAATTATTCAATATTAAATTCACATGTATTAGTACCACCGGCAATAAAAGCGCTTATGGAAGATCCGGAAGCTAAAATCGATGCTTTTTTGGCAGCCGGACACGTTTGTTCCATTATGGGATACTGGCAGTATCACGAATTAGCTGCCAAATATAAAATACCTATCATCGTAACCGGATTTGAACCTTTGGATTTACTACAAGGTATCTTGGCAGCAGTCAAACAACTGGAAAATGGCACTTATCAGGTTGAAAATCAATACAAGCGCATTGTCAAAGAAGAAGGTAATCGTGAAGCACAAAACATTATCAATCAAGTCTATGAATATGACGACCAAATGTGGCGGGGTATCGGTACCATACCTGATAGCGGCTGGCATTTAAGAAAAGAATTTGAAGCATTTGATGCCGATAAAAAATTTAATATCGATATAGAAAAAGCCCCCGAAAATGCCATGTGTATAGCCGGTGATATTATGAAAGGTATCAAAAAGCCCTTTCAATGTCCGGCCTTTGGTACAACTTGCACACCACAAAATCCGTTGGGTGCACCAATGGTCAGTAGCGAAGGGGCTTGTGCCGCCTATTTTAATTTCAGAAATATGTTTCAAGAAATATCGTAATCATAAATTTTTAGTTTGAATGTTGAAGTGTAAAATATATTTTTTATCCAAAATCATAACTACATAACCAATAATTATGAAAAAAAGTTTATTCAAATCACAATGTCCCGCACCAAAATTCGATTTTGACATCATTACTTTGGCACATGGTAGTGGTGGTAAATTGACAAACCAATTATTAGAAACCGGGGTATTAGATTTACTCAAAAACGATATTCTCGATAAACATCACGACGGTGCATTTTTGGAACTGGATGGAAAAATAGCTTTTTCCACGGACAGCTTTGTCATATCTCCTATTGAATTTCCCGGCGGAGACATTGGTGAGTTAGCTGTTAATGGTACGGTTAATGACGTAGCTATGTGTGGTGCTATACCACAATACTTATCATTGAGTTTTATCATTGAAGAAGGTTTACCTATCAGTAAATTTTGGGATATTATCGTCTCAATAAAATATGCTGCTGAAAAATCAGGTGTTAAAATTGTAACCGGTGATACCAAAGTGGTGGATAAAGGAAAAGGGGATCAAATTTTTATCAACACAACAGGTATAGGCAAATTGCATTCGAAAGCTCAAATAGATATGAACCGAATCAAAGCAGGAGACAAAATTATCGTCAGCAACAGCATTGCTACGCATGGTATTGCTATTTTATCCGTCAGAGAAGGCTTACAATTTGAAACACAAATAGAAAGTGACACAACTAACCTCAATCATTTAACCAATGAATTATTGGATAAATTCGGTGATAAAATTCATCTGTTCCGTGACCCGACACGAGGTGGCGTTGCAGCTACTTTGAATGAAATAGCAACTGAAATTGATAAAGGTATTGTTTTGCAAGATGAAAAAATTCCTGTTTTATCGCAAGTAAAAGCAGCATGTGAGATACTAGGACTAGATCCCCTATATACTGCCAATGAAGGCGTATTTATGAGTTTTGTAGATTCAAAAATCGCAGATGAAGTTGTTCAAATATTACAGCAATATCCCGAATCAAAACATGCCTCAATTATAGGAGAAGTATATGATGAACCAAAAGGCAAAGTATTAATAACCAATCCTATGGGCGGTAAACGAGTGGTACACATGCCTATCGGGGAACAATTGCCACGGATATGTTAGTGATAAGTAGCAAGTAACATGTAGAAAGTCGATTGAGAATGAGGAATGAGGAAAAAGAATCAAGTTATAAAAAATCCTCAATTCCTCAATTTATGAAACGATAATAAGTTATGAAGTAAAAAACAAACATCAAAGAATGTGATATGCTATGAACCGGCGCTTCGGTACAATTTTGCTCGTTTCCTCGCAAAATCACTCAGCGAACTACTTTTCAAATCATCAATTTATCAATTGCAATGACGGAAATACGGTATGATATAATAAACAATCATCAAAGAACAAAACATTCTTTAAACCGAACTTTCAACTCAGGGCACTGAGCTTGTCGAAGTGTAACTTTTAACTTTCAACTCAAATTCATGAAACTACCACTAATCATCGGATTTATAGCAGCACTTGTTCATGTTTTGACCGGACCGGATCATTTGGCAGCAGTTACACCATTGGTTTTAGAAAAAAAATCAAAATCATGGAAAATTGGTTTGGGTTGGGGGCTGGGACATGTATTAGGTATGTTACTAATCGGCCTGTTATTTTACTTTTTTAAAAATCAAATACCGGTAGAAACCATTTCCGAAAACAGCGAAAAATTTGTCGGTTTTATGTTAATAGGTATCGGCGTATGGGCATTGTACAGAATGCAACAAAGTAAGAAAAAACTGGCTTACCCACATACACATATACATGAAAACAATACTTACACACATATTCACAAAACCACCGGAGCACATCAACATCCAGAGATTAAAAAACACAATGCAGTTTTATCATTTTTTATCGGTATTATCCACGGATTTGCCGGTATTTCACATTTTATCTTGATGTTACCTGTTTTGGGCTATAAATCCACTACCGATTCCATTCAATATATGATTGGATTTGCATTCGGTATCATCAGTGCGATGATAATTTACGCTTTGATAATTGATAAAATTTCATATTCAACACAAACCTCTCACAATAAAAAGATTATTTGGTTGCAATACATTGGGGCATTATTTGCCTTTGCAATTGGAATTTACTGGATATTTGCTAATTAAAATAAATTTTTAATTCAAATTCTCCAATCATGCCGTTATGTCCTTCAAAATTTGTAATATAAGTTACTACTATTTAAAATTATTCTAAATAAATTTGTACAAAAATTCTACGAAACGACATAACAGTTTTAACCAAAAAATGAAAGAATTATGCTCATTGCTATTGCTACAAATGACAGGAAAACCATAGCGAAACGAACCGGCAGAGCTGCCGAATTTGCTTTTTTTGAAGTAATTGGCAACGAAATAACCGGTGTGCGTTACGAAAAAAACAATCACAAACACTACGACCACGACAGAAGTGAAGGCAATCACAGGAAAGGACGATACGGTCGCGGATTAGGACATGGTCACAGACACCACCATCACCACGAAGGTGCACACTCTCACAATGAAGTGGTTGAACAACTCAAAAACGTAGATATGTTTTTGGTGCGTGCCGTAGGTAAGCACATGCGAAGCGACCTCGAACGTGGCAATATCCCCTTCAAACTGGTCAAAGACGAAAACCTCACGGATATCGTCAAAGATTATATCAAAAGTTTAATTGGTTAATCGGTTATTTGATAATACCGGTTATTTGATTTTGTTGTCATTTCTGATTTTCAATTTTTCAGACGTTGCAGCCAAATTAGACGTTGCAATGCAACGTGTTTACATTATCAATTCTCAATTTTCCATCCCGCTCAATGAGACGGGATGTCACTTCGTTCCATTTTCAATTAAGACGTTGTGTGCAACGTCTCTACATTCGCACTTTCCACTAGGCACTTTCCACTCAGATGCACGTCCGTGCGTCCCTACTTTCAACTTTCAACTTTTAACTCGTTCTCCCATCAACATCGCATCAATAGCCTTTGTAGCCATATATCCGTCGGCAATGGCCGAAATGGCATCATTACGTCCGATCACAACGGCATCACCACCGGCAAACAATTTAGGTATTGACGTTTGTCTGTTGTCGTCCACCACAATTTTATTTTTTTGCATTTCCAATTTGGCTAAAATATGTTCCGGCAATAAGCTGTAATCGGCTTTTTGTCCGATAGCGGCAATCACGGCATCACATTCGATAATGGTTTCACTGCCTTCAATAGGTTTCGGACGCGGACGTCCACCGCCTTCCGAAATCATTTCGGCTTTGACGTATTCCAAACCTTTAACTTTACCGTTTTCATCTTTAATCACACGGGTAGGAATGGTTTGCAGCATTATATGAACACCTTCGGCTTCCGCACCTTCAATTTCTTCCAAATCAGCCGGCATATCTTGAATACGGCGTCTGTAAGATTGATACACTTCGGCTCCCAAACGGCGTGATACTCGCGAACAGTCAATTGACACATCACCACCACCGACGACAACAACCCGTTTGCCTATATCAACTTTCTCACCGGAATTGACTTTTCTAAGAAAATCAATAGCAGACCATACCCCGTCGGCCTCTTCCCCTTCAATACCCAAGCTCCAAGCATCTTGCAAGCCGATGGCCATAAAAATCGCATCATTATTGTTGTATATTTCATCAAAGGAAATATCTTTTCCCACTCTGGTATTAAAGAGGATTTTTACGCCTACCTTTTTCATATAATCCACCTGTTTTTGAACGCTTTCATACGGCAAACGGTATTTCGGAATACCATACATAATCATTCCACCCGGCTCGCTACTGGCTTCATATACCGTTACGTTATAACCGCGTAACGCCAAGTAATAAGCCGCCGTTAAACCACCCGGTCCTGCCCCGATAATACCTACTTTATATTGATTCGGTTCTCTAATTTCTGGATTGACAATTTCAGCAATCATATCAGCATTTTCAGCCCGTTCCGTTGCATAGCGTTTAAGCCAACGAATGGCAATGGCTTCTCCCCTAACCTGCAACGCACAAACATCTTCGCAACGGCGGGTGCAGACTTTACCACACATTTCGGGTAAGTCGTTGTTGTCGTAAATGATTTTAATTGCCGCTTCGTCATCACCTTTGGCAATCGCATTGATATATTCGGGAATGTGCATATGCACCGGACAGTTTTCGGTACACAAGCCACAACTGATACAACGGCTGGCTTCTATGCGTGCTTCTTCTTCATTATAACCCAAAAATACTTCGGCAAAAGATTTTATCCGTTCTTCCGGATCGAGCTCACGCATCGGCACGCGATCAAAGACGTTGAGTGACGTATCCAAGCCGGCTGTAAAACTCAACTTTTCTTTTCCTTCCGGATTATCTTTACCCGGCACCATCAAAAAATCAAACGGGTCGGGACTGACTTTGATAAAATCTTGCGTCATATTCAACGACCCCGACGGACAAACATCCACGCATAAGGCACAGTAGCAACAACGACCATAATCAATCTGTGGCCGTAAACCACTATCACCCGGTTGTCCCTCAATGTCTGCCAACGCAACCATATCAATAGCTTCATTCATACAAATTGTCGCACAGTTGGCACAGCCGATACATTGTTCCAAATCATTGTAATGAAATCCCCTGTAACGCGGTGAAATATCCTTTTGCTCATCAGGAAAATTTATTGTATGGGGCTGTTTTCCTATCTGTTTCAGCGCTGTCATTGGGGTTAATATGCCTTTCAAATCTATTAAACTCATTGTCTATATTTTTTAGTGAGAAGTGCCGAGTGGAAAGTAGAAAGTGCGAACTTTACGGTTCTTAATTAACTTCCGCTTTCATTTGACGCTTCTGCTTCTATTCTTATTTCAAGTGCGAAGTGCCGAGTGGAAAGGGGAAAGTGCGTTTCTATCCGCACTTGGCACTTTACCGCTTTCCACTATAATTACTTCTTCATTTTACTAATTAATCCTGATAACAATTTAGAGATTTCAACGGTTTGTTTATACAATCTATCAAAATCTTCATCATTTATTTTATTCAAATCTTTGCCCAAATACAACATTGACCTGACTTCTCCTACGGAACCTTTGGCAACAAACAAAAAATATCTGAATTCATTATTCGTTTTTCTTTCAAAACCTTCTGCAATATTGTTCATCACCGATACCGCAGCACTTAGAATTTGATCTCTAAACCTAAAATCTTTCGAACTATTGAACAATTTATAAATGTCATGATTTCTGCCACGAAATAATATCTTCAAATCGCGATATTGCCATATTCTATTTTTTATAATTTTCTATCATTTTTTAGACGTTTTAACAAAACGTCTCTACACAATTTACCTATTTCCAATTTCACAGACGCACGTCGGTGCGTCTCTACATATTCACCTTCCGCACTAAACCACTTTCCACTAGGCACTAGGCACTTTTTCGCTTTCCACTTCGCACTTTCCACTAACACTACCTCTCGATTTCGGGCGGACAAACCCCCAACGAATTCAAAATAAACGACACATCGGCAATATTCTGTCCGGGTAATATCTTCTCTAATACACTGACACCATGTGTATAAGCGGCACCTTTCAAATGCACACGTCTGGGTTTGCTGCTTCCGTCACTAACTACATAAAATCCGATTTCACCACGTACACTTTCAGTTTTTATCCAAGCTTCGCCTGTGGGAACTGTCCATTTCATAGGGTTTGGAATACGGTTATAATAACTGCCACTCGGCATTTTATCCAATGCCTGTCTGATGATTCTTATTGACTGCTTGATTTCGTCGCGACGCACAAGTGCTCTTGCCCATACATCACCTCCTTCGTAAGTAGGAACTTCAAAATCCAAATCGGCATAGGCTTCATATGGTTCATCTATCCGGACATCGTGTTTAATACCCGTTCCACGTAAAGGCGGCCCTACAACCCCCCATTCGATAGCTTTATCTTTCGGTATAATTCCAACACCTTGTGCCCGTTTTTGGAAAATTGCATTCTCAAACAACAATTTATTGTAATCTTCCAACCGCTTTTCGAGATAATCCATTGTTTTATAAGTTTTATCTATCCAACCGGTGGGCAAATCACGACGCACACCACCAGGCCACATATACATATGATAAATACGGGCTCCGGTCAAATCTTCAAACAAATCCAGAATATAATTTCTATCCCCGACACTCCATTGTCCCAAAGTGTATAAACCGCTAGAACCGGATTGTCCGCCATACCACAACAAAAAGGATTGAATACGCGCCAATTCTGCCACGATAGTTCTAATATATTTAGCACGCGGTGGCACTTCACGCCCTTCAATTTGCTCGACGGCACGGGCATAAGTTAATTCCATTGGATCAGGCTCAGGCACACAGAAACGACACAAAAGCGTAAAGGATTGCAACCAATTACGTCTTTCAATCAGTTTTTCAAAAGCCCGGTGCAAATATCCAACATGTGTTTCGGCTTGTGTAACTACATCGCCTTTGACTTTGAGCTTTATCATCATATTCCCGGTAATCCCCGGATGCTGCGGTCCTAAATATAAGGTGGTTTCTTTTTCTATCATTCGGTTAACTGGTTATTTGGTTATTTGATTTCAGATTTTCAGACGTTGCCTGAAACGTCTCTACTTGTTACTTGATACTTGGTACTAATCCGCACTTTCAACTCAGGTCACTGAGCTTGTCGAAGTGTAACTTTTTACTTTCAACTTTCAACTCAATCACGTGAATATTTTTTTGCAAAATCAGGTAACTCTTCTCCACTTCGTTTCATTATTTCCAGACGCACATTTCTAGCATTTTCTCTTCCCGGACGTGTTTCATAGGTTTCTTGTGCATATCTTTTCGTATCAAAATCACGGCGCATGGGCGGCATTTCTTGCCAATCTTCCAAAATAAATTCTCTGTCACCGACCAAACCAGGAAATTCTATCCCAAACATTTCACGCATTTCCCTTTCATAAGTATTGGCTTGATCCCAAATCGTATCGATATTTTCCATTACTGGATTTTCCCTGTCGATAAACGTATGCACCAATACAGTTTGTTTTTGTTCAGGATGCCAAACTATGTAAACCAACTCAAATTTATTATCTTCAATCCAATCGACACAAGAGATATGATTGAGATGTATAAAACCCATTTGTGCTTTCAAATACAGCAAAATACTTGACACTATATCCTTATCCGCTACTACCTTTATCCGTAGCGGGCTTTTTACTTGCCCCTTAATTTTAAAAACTTTATTGAGCTGATTTAATATGTTTTCTTGCATTTCTTTTTTGGTTATCTGGTTAATCGGTTATCTGGTTATTTGTTTTTGTTTGTCATTTCGAACGTTCTACTTGCCATTTCAAACGTAGTGAGAAATCTATTTCTCTATTTTAAATTCATTTTCTCTTTCAACAGAGACGAATTGCATTCGTCTCTACGCACTTTCAACTTTCAACTAATTGGTAATGCTCCGCATTACCAATTATACTCATCAGGAAAATTCCAATTTTTTATCACTTTTTGCTGGTTGGCACGATACCAATCCAAATTATCACGATAGCATTTACCGCCACCGGCATTGCCATTTTGTATCAATTCCTGTAATTTTATAAAACCTCTGATAACACTTTCGGGACGCGGCATACATCCTGCAATGTACACATCAACAGGTAAATAGCGGTCAAGTGCTTTGATTGTATTGTAACTGTCAAAATACATACCACCGTTAATGGTACAAGACCCGAAAGCCATCACATATTTAGGATCTTGCATTTGCTCATACACGCGTATCACCCGTTTTAAAGTTTTGGTGGACAGGTAACCGGTAATCAACAAGACATCCGCTTGTCTTGGTGTTGCCGCTCCACGGATACCAAAACGTTCGGCATCGTAACGGGAAGTCATTGTCGCCGGAATTTCAATTGCCCCACAACCGGTTCCGTAAGCTAATACAAACAATGAATGTTTCCTTGCAAAATTCAATATATATTGAACTATTTTTTGGGTTTCCTTGTCATTTACCCGTCCTGCCGAGGTACATCGCGGCGCAAAATCAATTTGTGCTTGTCTGATTTCCTCTTCTGTCGGAATCCCGATGGTTTTGATATGTTTATCCGGATTATTTGTCATTTTATTTTTGGTTATCTGGTTAACTGGTTATTTGAGATGCCTTCCCGGCTTTCGTCGGGACAGGCTGTCGTTTCTTCGTCACTCTGTAGGAATGACAACCGCTGTCATTTCAAACGTTCTACCTGTCATTTCGAACGTAGTGAGAAATCTATTTCTCTATTTTAATTCATTCTCTCTTTCCACAGAGACGAATAAAATTCTTTTCTAAACGCTTGGCACTTATCACTTTATCACTTTCCTTATTTAAGTCTTTCGCTCTTGTCACTAATTAATACTTTCCATATCACACATAATCCTTTTTATTGTATTGGATGAAATACTGCCCACAAAATCGCAACAATTCCCAAAATTGAAGGCCATTTCCAAAAAAAACGAATCGCTTGTTCTGTTCTGAATCTCGGACTGACCAAACCGATGAATACAGGGATCATATAAAACAAAAACGTTTTAAGCAACAGTTCGCCCAATCCAGCCAATATTCCCCAGACGCCCTGCAAGTCCGTATTACCTGCGCCACCCAAAAAGATATCGACAAACAAGACCAATTTGATAAAGGCAAACACGGCACCACCACTCATCATTGTTCCCAAGTATTTTCCACCGAATTCCGATACCGGTCCCGATGCCAATTCCGCCGGTGCTCCAACGATATCAAAAGGCGAATATCTGAACATACCCAAAGATGACAGCAAAGCCGCCAAAAATGCAAAAGGATTATCCATAATAATCCATCTACCGGTTTCATGTTGATATTGCATCAAGTCTTGTAAAGAAGTTGTGTGAAATTGTATCATAATCGCCACTAACGACAAAACAAACGGAATCTCATATCCCACCATCATGGCCAATCCACGGGTCACTCCTATTGCAGAATTGGGATTTCCGGATTGTCCGGCTCCTATGGCCATCCCCAAAGAACCGAATACCATCATATAAAGGATGAAAATCAAATCACCTTTAAAGGTCAGATTATCAAACCATAATCCGTTGTGCAAAATAGGGATAAACATCAAAACGGTCATTGACGCTATGATTATCCACATTGGCGCTATATGTCCCATAAAACCGTGGGCAATATTGGTTTCTTTGGCTTGGAGTTTCAATAAATCTAAAAAATTTTGATAAACCGGTGGTCCTACCCGGTTTTGAACACGTGCTGTAATCTTCCGGCGTAAACCACCGTAAAACATCCCGACCGTAAAAGCCAAGATTGCCGTCAAAAATGCTCCTAATATTTTGATTGTTAATATCATTTTTGGTTGTTTGGTTAATCGGTTATTTGGTTAATCGGTTATTTGATGATACTGATAATCTGTTTTTTTTATATTTTTTTAATTTGGTTAATTGATTTGAGATATAATTCATTTTTTCTCTTAATTCATCTAATTGATTTTCTGTTACATATCCTAATTTTGATGCAAAAATCAACTGATTTAGCAATTCCATCAAACTGCTGTAAGCCATTGTTGTAAATCTGGCTTGATAGTTATTTGTTTCTCTTCCGTTTCCTTCTGCAATATTTGACGAAATGGATAATGCAGCTCTTCTCAACTGACTTACTAAAACAAATTTTTCATCATCAGGAAAATTTTTTGTCAATTGATAAACATCAATCGATAAATCAATGGCATTTTGCCAAACTTCCAAATTCTCAAATGAAAACTTTCGTTTCATATAATTTTCTATTTTTATATTATTCAGATTTACAACTAAACATCGTCAATAAATACTCAATCTATTTTTTCAATTCATCAATTAACCGGTTCAACAATTAACCATTATCATCAAATAACCGATTAACCGATTAACCAATATCATCTAAATATATAATCCCTAAACAAAATCAACAAAACAAGGAACCCTACAACATACATCGCATAAGTCTGTCCGTTACCCGTATATATCCGTCTTGAAAAATTAAAGAATGCTTCCAGAGCATTACCTAAATCTTCCCATATATTATTCATTTTCAACTTATAAAAAGGTGCTGCTGCACGTTCAAAAGGCTTAAAAAAATCTTGCTGAAACGTCCAATTTTCACCTTCTTTCCACAATTCGCCTGAACTGGAAATATCTTTTGTTCCAACTCGACGGGTTGTTTTGCGACCTTTAAATGTTAAAAACACAAAAATCAATACAAAAACAATACTAATAAATGAACCTATAACACTCATATCCACATTGTTACCCCACACATTGGATAATACAGACATTTGCCAGTCCATTGACGAAAAACCGATAGTTTGCATTGCTTCCGCTGCCGGTTTAAAAATCAAACCAGGCATTGCTCCGGTAACAATAGACACGATGGACAAAATTAGCATTGGAATAAGCATTGTCAAAGGGGCTTCCTTGACATTCTTAGTCTCTTTTTCTTCTTGACCAAGAAATAAACCGAATAAAAAGCGGTAAGCATACAAAAACGCTGCTGTCGATGAAAAGAATATCACAATGACCAAAAAGTAATTATGACTTTCTGTAATCAAGGCTTCATATAATAGCCATTTTCCAATAAATCCCCCAAGCGGAGGCACACCAGCCAGAGAGATGACAGATACCAAGGCTACGAAAAACGTCCATGGCATCCTTCTTATCAAACCGGAAATAGCGGTCATATCCGTTGTTCCGGCTTGCCTTTCTACGGCACCGGCAACCATAAAGAGTGCGCCCTTAAAGGCTGCATGCAAAACAGCTAAAAACAAAGCAGCCATAACACCTAATTTCGTCCCTGTAGAAAGAGCTGTCACGATATAACCTAATTGTGCAATAGACGAATACGCCAATAATTTTTTTGCATCTGTTTGTATCAAAGCATATATGGTGCCCATCACAGCGGTAATACCACCCATCCACGCCAAAACCTGTGCAAATACATAGCCCCCCGGCGTATGAGACACGTAATATGTGGTAAAGACCAACAACAATCCGAATATGCCCATCTTAGACATGGCCCCTGAAAAAACCGCTGTAAAAGACATTGGACTGTTAGCGTAACCTGACGGCGCCCAAACATGAAACGGCATTACGGCAGCTTTTATAGCAAAACCTAATGCAAAAAATATAGGTATAAAACTATGATTTTCAAACGAAAAGACACCTTTTTCAATAGCCGTTGCCATATCAAAAGTACCGTAATAATGGTATATAAAAACAATAGCTGTCAACATTGCATAAGCCCCGATAGCGCTGAAAACCATATATTTAAGTCCTTCTGTTTTGATTTTATAATACGCATTATAAATAATCAACAAAAACGAAGACCAAGTCATTATTTCCCAAAAGATAAATAATGAAACAAAATCTTTACTCAACACAACTCCCATCATACCCAATACAGTCATTATAAAAGAGGCGTAAAAATAACCCAACCGGGCTTTGTCCTTCATATAGTCAATGGAATAAAGCAATGACAATACACTCAGAATCAATATTATATTTATAAAAATCAATCTTAATTGCGAAAAACCCCATTTTAAAGTCACCCCCCCGACATGAAATGTAAAATCGGAATTATGTTCTGTACCATAAAAATAAATTGCCGTAAAAATAAGTATAGCAAAAGCAGCCCATCCGGTTAATTTTCTGTTGATGGTATCCAATCCGAAAGTCAAAATACTACCGGCAAAAAGTATAATTAATGTAATAGCCAAACTGTTCATTTCCATAATCTTATTTACTTCCTAATATTTGTTGAACATAATGCATCTTGTCCAATAAAGATGATGCCGCATCACTGAGATAACCGGTAATAATATCGGGATAAATACCGACTATGATGATAAATAATGCCAAAAATGACATGGCAACTAAAGCGTTTAGCGAAGGTTTATGAGCAACATCATCCATTTCTTCCTTAGCAAAATATATCCGGCCAACTGCTCTTAAATAGTAAACTAACTCAATTATAGTTACTAACAGTATCCCAATAATCAAATACATCATTTTTTGGTTCGACGCCGAAATCAGAATATAAAATTTACTCCAGAATCCCGAAAAAGGCGGAAAACCGACAATGGCAAATGCCGCCAACGAAAACAAGGCGGATACATAAGGCAACTGTTTATGCATACCGTTCAGTCCCACTAATCGTTTGTCATCGGAATTGTATATAAAATAACTACCTGTCATAAACAACAAAGATTTGATAACGGCATGATTGAGCATTAAAAAGATAGCACCAAACACTGCCAACTTACTACCAATACCAAAAGCTATCAATACCAATCCCACTTGCCCGATACTGGAATATGCCAACATTCGTTTGAGATTTTTCTGAGTAATGGCAGCAATTTCTGCCACTAACATTGTTATAAAACCCATAACTATCAAATAATTATGCACACCCGATACATCAAATAAGGTAAACAATACCCGCACCAAAGCATATACCCCGGCTATGGAAACTACAGCAGCAAAAGTTGCACTTGTAGGAGACGGCGCTTGTTCGTAAGCATCGGGGGCCCAAGCATTCAGAGGAAACATTTCAGCTTCAATACCCAATGCAATCAGGAAAAAAATCAAAGCGGTAATTTTCATCGATTGTGGTACACTACCCATTCTTTCAGCAATTTGAGCCATATTGAGAGTACCGGTTTGCGTGTAGATAATCAGAATGGCTAACAACAAAAACGTAGAAGCCAAACTCCCGATAAGCAGATATTTAAATCCGGCTTCGGCGCCGTTTCTTTCACGATAAAATGCCGTTAATGAATATGCTGTAATACCGACAATTTCTATAAAAACAAACATATTAAACAAATCTCCGGTAATAATCACCCCGATAGAACCGGCAATCATCATCATTTGTAATATTTCATAATATTTCACGACCCCACCCTTCAATGTTCGCTTAAACCGGAAGCCGTAAAGCCATATGGTAAAGCCCAAAACCGAAACCATTGTCGTCAAAAAAGCCGTAAAAGGTGTCAAAACCAAATTGATACCCCAAGGCGGTTTCCATCCGGCTATGACTTCATTGATTATCCCGTTTTTCAAAACTTGTTGCATTAGCTCAAAAGAAATTACCACGTTGTAAAACAAAACAATTCCGGGCACCAAGCGTGCCGCATCTTTATAAAGTTTCGTTAGCAATGGAATTGCAAATGCTGCCAATAAGGGCGCTACAATATAATGAACCGGACTAATTACCATTTTAATGATTTTATTTGATCAATATTAGCAGTATGATGATGCTTATAAAGGCGAATAACCAACGATAAAGCCAGAGCCGTTACGGCAAAACCGATAACAATAGCCGTCAATACTAATGCTTGCGGTACCGGATCCACCATTTTAGGGGCTGCATATTCGTTACCCGGCGAAAAAATAGGTGCCGTACTATTTTGGATATATCCCACAGCTACAAAAAGCAGATGTACCCCCGCATCAATTATCGACAAGCCGATAACAATTTTTACCAAATGTTTTTTGAGTAAAACGGCATATAAACCAATCAAAATCAACATGATTGCCGTCCCGTAAACCGCTATGGTTATCAGATCTTTATATTTGATGAACAAGTCGTTAAATTCTGTCATTTATTTTTTATTTGGTTAATCGGTTATTTGGTTATTTGAGATTCCTTCCCGACTTTCGTCGGAACAGGCTGTTGCTCCTTCGTCGCTCTGCCGGAATGACAACTGCTCTCATTTCGAACGTCTTCCTGTCATTTCGATCCCCGCGAAAGTAGGGAGAGAAATCTTGGTCACTGAGCTTGTCGAAGCGTCAATTATCCATTCTCAATTTTCAATTCATCCGCAATTTGTCACTTTCAACTTTCTACTAAATTATCTCTTATCTATTATCAGACGCACGACCGTACGTCCCTACATTCGCACTTTCCACAGAGACGAATGCAATTCGTCTCTACGCACTTTCAACTTTTAACTCTTTTTAATCTTCAACAAAATATATAGTATATTCGTCAATTCCGTTCCTACTTTAATCCCGATAAAAATATAGATTAAAGGAATTAATCCCCCACTAATCAAATCATTAAGCGTCCCGACAGACTTTGTATTATGCAAAAATGAGCCATAGACAAACAAGCCGTAGAGGCCGACAGCTACAAAAGCCAATCCTGCCAAACTTTCAAGCCAAACCATGACATTATGATTGGTCTCAAAATGTTTATAAGTAATCAACATCAATAAAAAACCGGTTGCGATAATGGCGCCTCCTTGAAAACCACCCCCCGGTGTTAAATGCCCGTGAATAAATACATAAATACCTAACAACAACATTAAGGGAAACAATATTTTAGCACCGGTTCTTACCAAACCGGACGACGGCAAACGCACTCGTTCCACTTCTACATCCTCTTCTTTTCTACGATATAAAATACTCGCCAATCCGGTAGCCGCCAAAAACAATACGGTTACTTCGCCCAACGTATCAAAACCTCTGAAATTTACAACGATAGCCGTGATGGAATTAGCCGTTTGCAAAACTTCAGGCGATTCTTTCAAGTAAAACGCTGCAACTTTATCCGGATGGTCCAAATCGCCACGTCTGTCAGCTCCAAATGGAATCGCTTTAAAAGTCGTTGCTAATGTCCAGCCTAGTATGGCAATTAATAGGAATGCTATGTATTTTCTCATTTTTTTCTTTCTGGTTATTTGGTTTTTTGATGATACTGGTTATTTGATTTTATATGTCATTTCGAACATAGTGAGAAATCTAATAATAAATTCTTCATTTTCAATTTTCAATTTATTTCCTCTTTCATTGAGACGAAAAATCTTTCGTCTCTACATTCACACTTTCCACTTAAAACTTCTTAATATGATCCTCTCTATATTCATCTTCATTACGCGATGTATTTCGAATGGTTATAATAAAAATTATAGTAGTCAAGGCAATTCCTATGGCTGCTTCGGTTATGGCAACATCCGGTGCTTGTAACAAATAAAAAAATACTGACAACACTACGCTGATTATTCCTGTCGATAAAACGGCATATAACAAATCCTTTTGGACAACTGCATAAATCGCTGCCGCTATTAAAATTATCGCCATTATGATTAAAAACAAGATTAAAGCCATTTTATTTCTGGTTATTTGGTTATTTGATAATTGTTGCCGAATGTCCAATGTCAGATGTCAGATGTATTTTTCATTTCAAATTTCACTTTTTTTAGCACAGAATTTTTCACAGAGTTTCACAGTTATTCATCTTACATTATCAATTTTAAATCATCTATTATTCCGCATCCATTCCGCACTTTCAACTTGTAACTTTCAACTCATTCGCACTTTCAACTTTCCCGCTTTTTACCAGGCACTTTCAACTTTCAACTTCTTCTTCATAATCATCAATCTTCTTCTTAAAAAACGGCCTGATACCACTTCTATGCGATGCTCTTGCCAAGGCATGTGAACTCAAAGGATTTGATATACCGATAAATAAAATAATTACAATCAATTTAATCAGCCAACCCGGTTGCATCAATCCTACGCCCAAAACCACACTCATTGCGCCTAACGTAGAAGCTTTGGTACCAGCTTGCAGACGATTGTACAAATCAGGCATCCGGTAAATACCCAGTGCACCGAGAAACAGAAAAATACTACCCAATAACACAAAAAACAATCCGGCAAATTCCAATATTTTATTTAATGTATCCATTACAATGCTTTTTCAATATAACGTGCAATCACAATAATCCCGATAAATCCCAAAACGGCGTAAACCAAAGCCAAGTCGATATAAATATATCGTCGAAACAAATAACCCAACAATACCAATCCGGCTATTCCGATAACTGAAAGTGTATCGAGTGCAATAGCCCTGTCAGCTGCCGTTGGTCCTTTTACAAATCGCATAAAAGCCAAAAAACTGCCTATACTGATTAAAACAATTGCTATGTATATGATTACGTTCATTTTTTTTCTGGTTATTTGGTTATCTGATTATTTGATAATTGTTGCCGGATGTCAGATGATTATTCATTTCAAATTTTTCAGACCCCTTCCCAACTTTCGCCGAAACAGGCTGTCGCTCGTTCCTCACCCTGTCGGAATGACAAGTGCTGTCATTTCAAACGTGCTACCAGTCATTTTGATCCTTACGAAAGTAGGGAGGGAAATCCGGTCACTGAGCTTGTCAAAGTGTCAATTCTCAATCTTCAATTTGGACACATGACCGTGCATTTCTACTTGATATCCCGTTTTCCTTATCAAGGGATGTCACTACATTCCGCCTGCTACTTACTACTACCATAAATTTTCAACAAAACCTTCTCAAACGGTTCGGCTATTTCCTTATATACCGCTTCTTTATCTTCAGCTGTTACATCTATCCAATGTATATAAAATTTATTGCCTATCACATCAATCGTCAAAGTTCCGGGAGTCAAAGTTATACTGTTAGCTAAAACCATTTTGGCAAAATGATTTTGCAATTTACTCTCAAAACTTACGATACCGGGATTTATTGGTAATTTTGGATTAATTACCCGTCTTGCAACATCAAAATTGGCCTTGATCAAAGCGACCAAAAAAACAAAAAAATATTGTATAAAATATATAATGTGTGACGGTGTAATCAATATGGGATCACAGCAATTGAAATTAACTACTGTAATATAAGATACTATAAGACTTAAAACAATTCCGGTAATAATTTCAGCAGGTTGCAGAGACGTTGTAAAGGCATACCAAATCAAATACACAATAAGGAAGGTATAAACATATCTCGTTAAAGTAAAACGCTTTACAGCCATATCATAAAATTTTCAGTCAAATGTAATGGAATAAGCGAGCTCTAATTATGAAAAATATCATGTTTTTTAAAAGATTTTAATAAAAATGTTAATTATATTCATTCTAAACAATGTATTGTAACATAAATTACACAACTAATAACAGAGTGTAATCTTTATTACATAATGTGTCAGAAAAAAATAAATAAATTATAATGGAAATAATCTGTTATATTAAAAAAGTGTAATTTTATCACATCAAAATCTAATACTTAACAAAAATTTTTCATTGTAATTTTGATAAGTAACAAGGATGTAGCATACAAAAATAGTTAATCAGGGGGGGGGGGGGACAAGATTAAAAATTCCCACGGACTAGTATATAAAAAAGAAACGGCTCATATGAAACGTATCATCGCTATAACCGGACCGACTGCTTCTGGAAAAACCGCTTTGAGTATCAAACTGGCGCAAACGCTTAATACTGAAATCATTTCGGCTGATTCAAGGCAATTTTATAAAGAGATGCGTATAGGCACTGCCGTGCCAGAACCGGAAGAATTAACCGCCGTCAGACACCATTTTATTCAACATAAATCTATTTTTGAAGATTACAATGTCGGTGATTACGAACAAGATTTTTTACAACTTACCAAAAAGTTATTTCAAGGCAAAGACACTTTGATTTTAGTTGGTGGTAGCGGTTTATACATTGATACCGCTTGTAAAGGTTTGGATAATCTACCGGGGAAAAATATGCAAATTCGACGTGAATTAACCAGTGAATTGAATAAAAAGGGTATTGAAAGTTTGCAAAAGCAATTACAAGTACTCGACCCTGATTATTATCAAATAATTGATCGTCAAAATCCGCACCGTTTGATTAGAGCCATTGAAATTTTACGACAAGCCAACGGTAAAAAGATGGCAGATTTATACAAGCAAAAATCACGAAGGGATTTTGAAACCATCTATATCGGCTTAACCGGCGAACGCTCACTCTTATACGACCGTATCAACCGGCGTGTTGACATAATGATTGCAAAAGGATTGATTGATGAAGCCCGGAAACTTTATCCTCACAAAGAACTAAACGCTCTACAAACCGTCGGTTACCGCGAATTATTCTCTTATTTTGAAGCACAATATGATTTGGATTTTGCCATCTCCGAAATCAAAAAAAATACCCGTCGCTTCGCCAAACGCCAATTGACTTGGTTTAGAAAAAATCCTGTTATCAAATGGTTTGATGTTGCTTATGATTTTAATGAAATCATGATATATTTGACACAAAATTTTAATCTTTAAAAGCCATTACCAATTTAACGGATGAATCAAAAAATTTTCGTAACATCAATTCCTGAAATTAATCACTAAATTTGCAACAAATCAACAAATGTGTATAAAAACATCCGGTATTACATAATATTTATTCTTTTTGTAACTTGGTCAAGTTACGGCCAAAAATTTCCGGATTTTAACAATCAAATGTTTTCGGCAGACATAAATTTGGGTTACAATTTATCACGGATTAAGTCCAATTATGTTTTTGCACAAAAAATGCCTTATTCCTTTCGAATCAATTGGCACAGAGCCAATTATTACGAACAAAACCGGTTAAACCGTTTTGGCTTTTCCGATTTTGGTATCAGTTTTATATACCACGATTTCAGAGACCCGGTTTTAGGTAAAAATTTCGGCCTTACCGGATTTATGTCGTTTTATTTGATAAAACCGGCACAGGGTTTTCAGTTATCCTTTCTTGTATCACAAGGCTTGGCATACAATACCAATCCGTATAACAAATATCACAATTCTAAAAATCAATTGTTCGGCTCCCATCTGTTGGTGCCGTTTGATATCGGTTTGTATTTAAAATCACCTCTGATTTTCAATCAATGGCGGTTACGGTTAGGAATGGCTATTTTTCATTATTCTAACGGCAACTTACAATCTCCCAATTACGGCGCCAACATCCCTTCACTGACTTTCGGGTTGGTTTATGACCACAGTCCCTATGAAATATTGAAAGAAAAACATTTTCCGGAGTATGATAAAACATGGCAATACATCGGTTTTCTTCGATTTGGCATCAATGAATCCGATTATTACGACAGCGGACAATATCCTTTTTTTATTCCCGGTTTTCAAATGGAAAAACATTTGAATTACAGACATAAAATCAGTTTGGGTATTGAATTGTTTGTCTCATATTTTCTGAAAGAACAAATTCGTTATGAATATTACGCTATGCCCGAATATCAAATCGACGAAATACCTGACTTTAAAAGGATAGGTATCTACGCCGGACATGAATTTTATTATCAAAAATTAGGATTGGATATTGCTGCGGGGTATTACATTTATTATCCATACAATTTTGAAACCCGGTTTTACAATCGCTTGGGTATCAAATACTATGCAGGCAAACACTGGCGTTTTTCGTCCGGTATTAAAGTTCACGCTATCAACAGAGCAGAAGCCTTGGAATTTAGCATTTTATGTAAATTGTAAACGGTTTATCATTTCAACAAAATAAATATCATTATCAACAAAATGAGATACATTTTACATATGATATTATTAATAACAATAACGGCATCTTGTAAAAAATCACCGTTTACTTGTAAATTTTCAAAAGATAAAACCACAAAGATCATTAATTTACAAGATTTTGATACGATTGAAATCAATCCGCTGATACGCATAAAAGTATATGATACGACATTTAACAAAATGACCGTTAAAGTCAGTAAAGACGTTTGGAAGAATATCGACTATAAAATTATAAATCGAAAACTCATCTTAATTAATCATACAGATTGTTTGATAGAAAATCAAGATGCCATTGCAGAAGTCAAATTGTTTGTTGATAATATTACTTGCCTGATAGCCAATACCGACTTAAAAATTGTTTCAGGGAATATATGGCAATTTGATAAACTTCATATTATCTGCGAAAACAATCAAATCGGCACTAACAACATTGCAGATTTTGATCTGCATGTTCAAATAAATAACCTCAAAATATCAGCCAACGGCACCAGTATTTTTAATATAAACGGTTCTTGTAATAATTTATTTGCGGGATTTTACGGAGGCAACCCCATATTAAAAGGACAAAATTTGATGGTACAAAAAATCAGAGTCTTTCAACGGAGCGACAACGATATGCACTTATATCCCGTAAACGAAATCACGGGAGATTTGTTCGGTTACGGGGATATTTATTTGTATAACAAACCATCCGTCATAAATATTACCGAACATTATGCAGGTCATATTTATTTTGTAAATTAGCCGTTCAAATACAACCAATGAGCAATCAAGCTAAAAAACAACAAGGTGGTGTAAAAATTCCACGATTCTTCATCCTTACAGGTAAATTTTTACAAGCACTTTCTCCGGGTTTGGCAACCAAATACGTCAGATTTTTATTTCAAAAACCTATAAAACACAAGACACCGGAAAATGAAAAAATTTTGGAAAAAAAAGCGGAGATTTCATACCTGGCTATTCCCGAAATCGGCAAATCCATTGCAGTATATCAATGGGGAAAGGGAGACAAAAAAGCTCTTGTAGTACACGGCTGGTCCGGGCGTGCTACCCAAATGCATAAAATAATAAACAAACTTTTGGAAGCAGGCTACCAAGTTACCGGTTTTGATGCCCCGGCACACGGTAAATCGACCGGAACAAAAACCATGATGCCCGAATTTATTAAAACCATTGAAAAAGTTTCCGAAAACTTCGGCCCATTTGAAGTGGCTATCGGTCATTCAATGGGAGGTATCGCCCTACTCAACGTACAAAGCCGGCAATCACTTTTTAAAAAATTAGTGATTATCGGTGCCCCCGATTCCATTTTTAATATCTTTCATAATTTTGTAAAAAGACTGGAACTGAAACCGTCGATCGCAGATAAACTGATCGCAATATTTGAAAAAATCACAGGAAAATCCATTTTTGAATTTCACGGAAGCTATGCTTGTAAAAATATTGAAGAACCGGTATTAATTATTCACGACGAAGATGACAAAGAAGTTCCTGTAAACGATGCTAAAAACAATTACAAGAACCTAAAAAACGGTAATTTATTAATAACCAAAGGTTTAGGGCATACTAGAATTTTAAAAAATAAAGACGTAATAGATAACATCATGAAGTTTATAAAAAAGAATCATATGCCCCGCTTATCAAATCAATAAAAAGGTAGACAATGGATTTTGACATAAATACAAACCGGTTTTCAGGTTTTAAACTTCTTCTTATTCTTATATTTTTTGACGGACTTTTTTTAAATGCCCAATTTGTAAAACAATATAAGATACTTCATTTAAATGCTAAAATATCTATCAATCCGTATCAAAAAGAAGTTACCGGTATAGCCAATTATAAGATTATAATGCTCAAAGATGCTGACAGTATAATGTTTGACTCACAAGGAATAAATACCCGGAAAGTACAAACTGGCTGTTTTCGTTCTCATTTTAGACAAACCAATAAACTGTTGATTATCAACAAGAAGTTTAAAAAAAACAAAATTTACAAAATTCATATCCATTACCGGTCAAAACCAAAGTTGGCCATGTATTTTACCGGATGGAACAAAGGTGGGCGTGAACAGGTTTGGACGCAAGGACAAGGTAAAGACAACAGCCACTGGTTACCGACGGATTCAAACCGTAACGACAAATTTACTTGGCAATTGTCAATCAATTTTCCCAAAGATTACCGGGTCATTTCCAACGGAATATTTATTTCAAAACAAGACAAGATAGATGGAACAGCCACCACGGTCTTTGCACAACCACAACCGGCTCCCGCTTATCTGATTTTTATAGGAGCCGGAAAATATACAGAACAAGTAATCATCACTTCAAACCACATACAGGTTTATAATTACCAATATACCGACAGACTGAAAAATGATAAAACTTACTATAAAACAAAAGAAATATTTGATGCCGTTGAACAAGAGATCGGGGTCCCCTATCCTTGGCTAAATTATAAACAAATTCCTTGCAGGGATTTTTTATTTGGCGGTATGGAAAATGTTTCAGCAACAAGTTTTAACGGTGACCGTTATGTTATTGACAGTTTGGATTTTAACGATATTAATTTTATCAATGTCAGTGCACATGAAATGACCCATCAATGGTTTGGTGATTTGGTAACGGGAAAAACGGATTATGATCACTGGCTTCACGAAGCATTTGCCACCTATTATGCCCGGTTGATTGACAGTCGAATTTTCGGTAAAGATTATACGGCTTACAAAACATTTTTGTTTGACCGGCAAATTATTGCCAACCAAAAAAACGATACCATCCCGTTACACCGGCCTAATGCCAGCAGTTTGACCTATTACAGAAAAGGGGCCAAAATTATTGAGATGTTACGACAAAAACTGGGAGACGAAAACTACCGGAAACTCATCAAAACCTATTTTAAACGGTTTGCTTACAAAAATGCCTCTACCTCCGATTTTAAAAAATTATTGTATGACGTAACCGGTGACAGTTTGCCGCAATTTTTCAATATTTGGTATGAAGATTTCCGTATTCCACGGTTTGATTTAATACAACGTAACGACAGTATTGTTATTAATAAAAATTCTCATAATTTACCTCTCGATTTTCTGGTTTTAACAGACAGCAATCAATATTTTTTGCAACAAGCAAACAGTTTTAAACTCCCTGACAACTCTGCCATCATTAAAACGGTTATTGCTAATCCGGGAAACAAAAAATTGTATGATGTCCATTTTTCAAAACCGGATTTGTGGCTTAAAAATCAGATATTATCAGCACCGGATTTCATCGACAGATATAAGGCTTTAACTCAAATACGAAATTGGGATTTTAAACAAAAGGACGTTGTTTTTCAACAACTTATCAACCGACAAGAATATTTTCCCATTTATATGGAAATTCTCAAACAAATCAAAACGGATTTGAACGATGAAACGCATTTGCAAATGCTTGCCCGTTTGTTTAAAAAAGACCTGAAAACCCGGCAACAAATAGCTATTGAATTGGACAGCATTCCCATATCTCTTAAAGACCAATACAAATCACTCCTTGACGATGCTTCTTATTTTACCAAACAAAGTACCTTGTGGCATTATTGGATTCAATTTCCAGCAGAACGCAATGAAATCTTGGACAAGACTCGAAACATCCAAGGCGGAAACGATAAAGCTTTCCGGATGGTCTGGCTATCATTGGCTCTGCTGACCGGCACATATAAACCTTTTAATAATCAAGAATTTATAAATGAACTAATCGGTTACAGTGCGCCCCGTTACAATATGCAAATACGGTTAAAAAGTATCGATATGATTATTCAGATGCGATTGGTTAATGCCGAATTTATTGACAATTTGATAGATGCGGCTTTTCACTTCAATTGGCGATTACACAAACCGGCTCGTGAAAATCTAAAAAAATTATACCAAATACCGGAATATAAATATTTGATTAATATGAAACTAAATAATTTACCGGATGAACAGAAAAGTTTTTTGGAAAAATATTTGAAGAATTAAATTAATTTATTTTATCTGTTTATTTTTTTATTTTAACATTATGGTCAGATGTAACCTTTGATGATTAAAATAATCATTTTTTTGTGTGTTTAATGATTATTTTAATCATGTCGGTTTCATCAAATAATGTATCAATTTCCGGTTTAGGTTGATAGCCGTTTTTTCTCTGTATAAATTCCAAACGGTATTCGGGAGAAATTTTGCCATTATTTTTCAAACGTTCCAAAATCATTCTATGATAATCGGGATGAATTTCACAGCTAATAAATTTTCTATTGAGATTTTTGGCGTGTATGATTTCAGAACCACTACCACCGAAGTGGATAAAAACCGTGTCTTGTTCTTTTGTGCCGGCTTTTAGTAATAATTCAAATAACGACAGTGGAATCTGACAAGAATGAAAGGTTTTATCTTTTGAAACATTTTTAACCAAATCAGCATAAATCCAAGAATATGGCATTCTGCCTTTATGCCCCATAGCTATCCTTTTTTTTATCCGTTTGTCATTCGGATTTTGATAAGGCTGTGCAACTTGTTCTTTGTAAAAAGCATTATTTTTTGATTTTGTAGCATGTAAAATACTCCGATGTGCGGTTGTGAATTTTCTGGGACTATGTCCAACATTGGAATTATACACCCAAACATATTCAAATACATCATGTGCCGCTTCATCCAGATATTTTACCCACAAATAGGCATTTTGTTTGGGATAATTTATAGTAAATAAGTTGCCGGTAGGTTTTAATACACGCATACTTTCTTTAATCAACCCAATATACCAATCAATATATTCATTCCATCTCTTTGTATAACTTTTTCCAGCATAATTAATACCTACATTATAGTCCGGATCGCTATAAATCATATCAATGGAATTATCGGGAAGTTCTTTTAAAACTTCCATAACATCCTTATTAAAAACTTGATTAATATATCTGTCCAACATAAAAATGATTATCTTTTTATTAAATTATATTGCGCATTCTTTACCAATTTGATACTTGCCATATCCAAGGGCCGTTCAAAAGTGTATTGATAAATTTTGATTACCGATTGCTCCCCTTCTTTTTTTCTCAATAAATAACAGCAATTGATATCGTTAATAGCCAATTTATTTTGAGCTTTCAATTTATGATAGTATAAAAAAGGAAAATATAATTGATAAACGGCAAAATTTTCCGGAAAATTAAAATCGATAAAAAAACAATTTCGTTTGAAAAAATCACTTCTTAGCCCGCATTACCAAATATACTGCCAATACACCGAAAATAATATTTGGAATCCAGGCCGCAAGAAAAGGATTGAAGCCTGATTTAATAACCATTATACCGAAAATCCGGTCAAATAATATATATATCATGGATACACTTATCCCGAAGGCCAAATTACCTCCCATCCCACTCCGGCGTTTTTGCGATGCTACGGCGACGGCTATAAATGTCAATATAAATGCCGATACCGGCAAACTCATCCGTTTGTATTTTTCCAATTCAAACTTTTTGATATTTTTTGAACCCCGTAATTTTTCTTTTTCAATAAATTTATTTAACTCCTTGTAATTCAACCCTTCGGCTATATAATTCACCGGGGTTAAATCGTCCAAGGTAAAATTAAAAACCGTATCTTTTTTACGTTTAGTAACGATAACTTCTCCTTTTTTTTCGTAATAGCGCTCCCGTAAGTTGTGCAATGTATAATTTTTCTTTTTCGGATTATAAACAATACGGTCGGCAAAAAGCTTGGATTTTAAACTATCTCCGGTAATTTCTTCCATCACAAAATTGTAAGCCGTTTTATTATTATGATTCAAATTGGAGGCATATATATAATGTGTCGAATCAATCTGCCGGTAAACATCATTGGTTTCACGGGCTTTATATGAACTGCCGTGGACATATTTGACCCAAAATTCGTTATAACCGATACGTGCTTTCGGAATAACTGACAAATTGAGCAATAAAACCGTGGTAGCAATAATCGTCGCTCCGATTAAATAAGGTCGTAACAATCTCATAAACGGCATACCGGTATTGAGCATGGCAATAATCTCGGTATTTTGTGCCAAACGCGATGTAAACCAAATAACCGATAAAAACAAAAATATCGGAAACAGGATATTAAAAAAATATAATAAAAAATCGCCGTAATAACCGGCAATTTCCGTTAATGGCACTTTATGTTCTATAAATTTATCGATACGCTCCGACAAATCCAATATAATGGAAATCGGGACAAATAACAGCATCAGCCCTAAAAATGTCCCGAAATATCGACGTAATATGTATTTGTCTATGACTCTCATCTATAAAAATATCACCCCTTCGGGGTTCAAATGTTTTTTTATTGTTTTTATTACAAGTCTGTGTGCCACTAATTTAACTAAATTACCGATTTTTTCCGCTAAGAGATGAAAAGCATTTCGTCACTAAGCTCTTTTAACTAAATTATTGCACTCTATCGCTTTCATCTTCTCACGGAGATGAATTACAATTCGTCTCTACTTTCAACTCAGGTTACTGAGCTTGTCGAAGTATAACTTTCAACCTTTAACTCATCAATGTAAATCATATTTTATAATATGCGCCAGATCGTCGTAATTTTTAAACGGCATAAATTTACCGTCTTTGACATAAGACACTTTACCGGTTTCTTCAGATACCACTATGGCTACGGCATCAGTATGTTGCGTCAGACTGATAGCCGCCCGGTGCCGCAATCCGTATGTTTGCGGTAATTTGATATCTCCGTAAATAGGTAAAACCGTCCTCGTAGCCGTAATTCTGTTTCCTTCAATAATGATAGCCCCGTCATGTAAAGGTGAATTTTTATAAAAAATACTTTCCAAAATAGGTGCATTTACTTCTATATCCATTTGGTCACCGGATTGCTTTAAGAAATCAAGATTCGAATTACGTTTAATAATGATTAAAGCACCCGTTTGGGTTTGACTCAATCGTTTTACCGCTTCCAAAATGGCATCTACATCGGTAGAAGTCGATTCATTTTGTTTAAAACCCAATTTATCCATCAATTTCTCCGACGGACTGAATTTAGTAGAACCTATCATTAATAAAAAACGCCTGATTTCCTGTTGGAAAACAATAATGAGGGCTAATACGCCCAATCCTAAAAATTTCCCCAATAATTCCGATAACAAATTCATTTGCAAATACTTGGTCAACAACCAAATCAAATACAAAATGGCAATTCCCAAAAATATATTGATAGCAACCGTGCCTTTTATCAATTTGTAAAAATAGTATAAAAGCAAGGCTACTAAAAAAATATCGATAAAGTCTAATATTCTAAAATGTACAAAATCAAACATCGGTAAAACTTATGGTGTAAAGGTAAAAATTTTAGAACTCACCTTTGCATTTGCAGGGTGGTTTTGATTAAAATAAATATAAAAATCCAAAAATCGGTCAAAATCCAAACGGTTATCAAAATTCAAATACAATTGTTTTGGAAAAGAATCTCTCCGTCGTTTCATATAAAATGATAAAGTATCCAAAAGTTTCTTTTTGTAAATTTTTTTATCGAATTTGATACTGTCATTTAAAACAATTTTATTCCGGTAAACATACAAATGCCATTTTTCAAAACCTGTATCCGCTTTTTTATACTGATTAAAATACTTTTCCGATATAAAAAAATCAGGCATCAAATCCATTTTTGTGGCATTAACAAAGGACATTTTCTTTTGCAGACTGTCCAAATAAGCAAAATACAATTCACCTTTGCCGTCCGAATGCAAGGACACTTTGCGTCGTTTCTTGTAAACCTTTCTCAATGACGGCAATAACTGTTTTAAAGTCAATTGTTTATCAACAGCCACCAACCATTTGGTCGTAGATATGGTTTGCCCTAATTTTAAATCGGCAATAGTATCTTGACCGTCTATTTTTCTTAAAATATAGATGGGAGAATTGTTCCAAACTTCATGCAAACCCGGATTATCATTGAGCGGCACCTTAACTTCTTTGGGCTTACATGACATAAAAATTACAGAAATGATGACGATGTATAAAAATTTCATTTTATCTTTGCGTAAATTTTTGTCAAAGGTAAGGAATTGAGTTGAATGTTCATAATGTTTGAGGAATTGAGGCGTGAGAAAATATTATATGTGTCACTGGTCACTAATCTCTTCAACTCAGGTTACTGAACTTATCAAAATACGGTTACTGAACTTGTCTAAGTATTAACTTTTATCTATGATAACCAAATAACAGATAACAATGAAAGAATTAAAAATAATAAGCATATCCGGAAAAAGCGGTTTATACAAACTGCTGACAACCACTAAATCGGGAATTATTGCCGAATCTTTAATAGACAAAAAACGGGTTATGACGCCGTTTCCTAATGTTTCCGCCTTGGATGAAATTGCCGTTTATTCTGTTGATGATGAAATTCCTTTGTGGCGAGTTTTTAAAAAAATTGCTGAAAAAGAGGATTTCAAGCCGGCTATTGACCATAAATCAGATAAAAATACCTTAACGGCTTATTTTAAAGAAGTCATGCCCGATTACGATGAAGAACGCGTGTATCCGTCACACATCAAAAAAATCATACAATGGTATAATATCTTGCAAAAAACCGGCTATTTAAAAGACTTTTTAGAACAAAAAGAAGCGGAAAATGAAGAAACGAAGAACGAGGAATGAGAAACGAAGAAGTTGTATATTGTGTCATTTTGATCCCGGTCCGGCGGCCGTCGGGGAAACGAGGAACGAATGGTGAAATATAAAAATTTACTTTATACCGGGTAATTTTTGTTTCAGTTCAAGTAACTCTTTAAACAAATCACCTTTCTCTTCAACCCTTTGCGGAACAGTTTTGAGATTAAAATCCGCAGGCATAAAACTATTATTTTTTACTTCATCCCAAGTGACCGGTGTGGAAACCGTCGCACCTTTCTTTGCCCGGACAGTGTAAACGCTTGCCGTATTGCGTGTAATGATATTTTGCCGGTAATCTATCACTACTTTTCCGGTCTCATGTGTTTTATTAGATTTTCCGGGCATTGCAAACAAACCGGGGTGAATATTTTGCATTCTCACTCCTACTTGTTTGACCCAATCTTTGACCACTTTAAATTCATATTCCGGAGTTAAAGGCACAAGAATATGCATCCCGGAACCACCGGATGTCTTGACAAAAGATTTGATACCCAAGCTACTCAGATATTCGTTTATCAAATCAGCCGCTTCCAATACCTTTTGAAAATTACTTTCCATATCAATATCCAAATCGAAGACCGCCCACGTCGGATGCAAAATATCTGCAATTTTGGAAGCCCACGTATGAAATTCCACACATGCCTTAGAAGCCAAGTAGATAATGCCGGCACGACTTACCACAACAGGCACATTGATAATTTTATTTTGACTAATTTCGTGATATGGAAAAGTCTCGACCAAGCCCGGAATAACGGATTTAAAATCCCTTTTATAAAAAGAAATACCGTGAATACCTTGTGGAAAATAATGCAAAGTTACCGGTCTGCCTTCCAAATAAGGCATCATGATTGACGCCATTTTCTTATAATAAGTCACCAAATCCAACTTAGTCAAACCCTCTTCATGCCAAAACATTTTGCCGGGATATTTGATTTCAATATCAAAACCGTCAATTTGCCAATGCACCGGTAAACCTTCCTTAGGTATCACAACATAAGTTTTTAAGTATCTTACAAACTTATTAATAAAAACGGCTCCTTTGCTTATTTTTTTATAAAATTTTTCACGCTTTTTAACCGGCAACAAAATTGTCAAAATTCCAATTAAATTTTTATGTTATAGCTAATAACAAACTTAAAAATATACTTTTCTAATAAAAACAACCGTAGAAACTGTTAAAATATTGAAATATAGCATTAAAAAAATTAAAATATCAAAAATCCTTTTGTTTTTTTAAAACAAAGTTTACTTTTGAAAAAAAAATATGAAATGGAAAAACTAGTAGAACGATTTATTAAATATGCCAAGATAGATTCACAATCCGACCCGGATTCCAACACGACACCAAGCACGGAAAAACAATGGCAAATTGCCCGTGAATTGGTCAAAGATCTCAAAGAAATAGGCATGCAAGAAGTTGAAATAGATGATAAAGGCTACGTATATGCCACCTTGCCCGCCAATACGGATCAAGATGTTCCCGTTATCGGTTTTATTGCCCATTACGATACCGCCCCCGATTATAGTGCTGCCAATGTCAATCCGCAAATTGTTAAAAATTATGACGGTAGCGATATTGTTCTAAACAAAGAAAAGGGGCTTGTTTTATCGCCAAGTTATTTTCCCGAATTAAAAAATTATATCGGACAAACAATTATCCATACCGATGGTAATTCGCTTTTGGGAGCTGATGACAAGGCTGGTATAGCTGAAATTGTCGATGCAATGGATTATTTGATAAAACATCCCGAAATTAAACACGGAAAAATACGAGTAGGCTTTAATCCCGACGAAGAAATAGGTTTGGGCGCCCAAAATTTTAATGTAAAAAAATTCGGAGCCGATTGGGCTTATACAATGGATGGCTCTGTGGTAGGTGAATTGGAATTTGAGAACTTTAACGCTGCCGGTGTCAGTGTCAAAATAAACGGCAAAAGTGTGCATCCCGGTTATGCCAAAGACAAAATGATAAATTCCATGCTGATTGCCGCTGATTTTATCAAAGCTTTTCCAGAAGATGAAACGCCTCAAACTACAAGTGGCTATGAAGGTTTCTACCATTTGCACAACATGAAAGGTGATGTGGAATTAACGGAATTACATTATATTATCAGAGACTTTGACCGTCAAAAATTTGAAGACCGAAAAAAGTTTTTTAAAAAAATGGCAGATGATTTTAATAATAAATACGGAAAAGGAACTGTTGAAGTGACAT
The DNA here is from genome assembly GCA_027024205.1 of Flavobacteriales bacterium. Taxonomy (GTDB): domain Bacteria; phylum Bacteroidota; class Bacteroidia; order Flavobacteriales; family Flavobacteriaceae; genus WGBX01. Next base: position 40,127 of record JALVST010000134.1, read on the forward strand.
TAAAAGATCAATATTACAATATGCGTGAAAAAATAGAACCGGTTAAACACGTTGTCGATATTGTCAAAGAAGCCATGATTGATTTGGGTATAAAACCTATAGTTAAAGCTATTCGCGGCGGCACAGACGGAGCCCAACTATCTTTTATGGGTTTACCTTGTCCCAATGTGTTTGCCGGAGGTTTGAATTTTCACGGGCCTTACGAATTTGTCCCGGTTGAATCTATGCAAAAAGCCCGTGACTTAATTGTAAAAATTGCGGAAAAAACCGCTAAAAAATTCGGAAAATAATTACATTGCAACCTGTTCTGACAAAGGGCAGGTTGTTTTTTATCAAACCAATACCCCTCATTCATTATGAAAATCAATACGTTTATCAATCGTCATCTCGGCCCGCGAGAAAAAGATTTACCGGAAATGTTTAAAACTATCGGCGTCAAAGATATGGAACAATTGATTTATGAGACCATTCCCGATAATATTCGCCTTAAAGAAGCATTACATTTACCGCAGGCAATGACCGAAGCGGAATTTATGCATCATATTCAAAAAATTTCCGAACAAAATAAAATCTTTAAAACCTACATCGGTTTCGGTTATTACAATACATCCATGCCCGGAGTTATCCAGCGCAATATATTCGAAAATCCGTCTTGGTACACTTCATATACTCCTTACCAACCGGAAATTTCCCAAGGACGATTAGAAGCATTGCTCAACTATCAAACCATGCTGGTCGAATTGACCGCTTTGGATATAGCTAATGCATCTTTATTGGATGAAGCCACCGCTGCTGCCGAAGCCATGTTGATGTTTTATAATACCCGCAACCGCAAACAAAAAAAAGCCGGCGTTAAGCGTTTTTTTGTTGACATGGATGTTTTTCCGCAAACATTGGCTGTACTTGAAACCAGAGCTAATGCTTTGGATATTGAAATTATAAAAGGTGATTTTAGAACAGCACTCATAGACAAATCATATTTCGGTGCATTCGTCCAATACCCGTCTGCTTCAGGAAAAATCAATGATTACAGAGATTTTGCCAATAATCTTAAAGATAACAATGTCCCGTTGGCCGTAGCAGCCGATTTATTATCGCTCACGCTATTGAGTCCTCCCGGCGACTGGGGAGCCGATGTAGTCGTAGGAAGCACTCAACGATTCGGATTACCTATGGCTTACGGCGGGCCTCATGCCGGCTATTTTGTAGCCAAAGAAACTTACAAACGTCATATTCCCGGACGGATTATTGGCGTAACCATTGACGCACAAGGCAATAAAGCCATGAGAATGGCACTCCAAACCCGCGAACAACATATCAAACGCGAAAAAGCTACTTCAAATATTTGCACGGCACAAGTCTTGTTGGCAGTATTATCGGGGATGTATGCTGTCTATCACGGTCCGGAAGGGCTTATGGAAATTGCCAGAGAAATACACCGTTTGACTAAAAAATTATTTTTCGGATTAATAGAATTAGGATACAAACCTGTGCATGACGTTTTTTTCGATACACTTTTAGTTCCGGTCAAAATAGATAAAATCAGACATATTGCCGAATCCGAACAAATCAATTTTAACTATTTTCACGGTGACAATCTGCTTGGTATTTCCATCGACGAAGTTACAACCGATCGGGATATTGAAAAAATCTTGGAAATTTTCTCTATTGAGAAAGAAATACCACAAACCAAAGATGATTTTTCCGTGATACCGGACGAACTGTTACGAACAAACAAATTTATGCAGCAAGAAGTGTTTAACAGTTACCATTCCGAAACGGAAATGATGCGCTATATCAAAAAACTCGAAAAACGGGATTTGTCATTGACCCATTCAATGATTCCGCTAGGGTCTTGCACAATGAAACTCAATGCTGCAACTGAAATGTTTCCGGTAAGTTGGAAAAAATGGAATGCTTTGCATCCTTTTGTCCCGGAAGAACAAGCTTGCGGTTATACAGTTATCATTGAAAATCTAAAAAATTACCTGAAAGAAATCACAGGATTGGATGCTGTCAGTTTACAACCCAATTCGGGAGCCGCCGGTGAATATGCCGGCCTGTTAACCATTAGAAAATACCATCAAAGTCGTGGTGAAGGACAACGGAATATCGCATTGATTCCGGCTTCGGCACATGGGACTAATCCGGCATCGGCCGTTATGGCGGGACATAAAGTCATCGTGATAAAAACAACATCCGAAGGTAATATTGATGTAAACGACTTGCGTGAAAAAGCCGAACTTTATAAAGACACCTTATCAGTTTTTATGGTTACTTATCCGTCCACACACGGTGTTTTCGAATCGGCTATTAAAGAAATGACGAATATTGTTCATCAAAACGGCGGACAAGTTTATATGGACGGTGCCAACATGAATGCCCAGGTGGGTTTAACCAATCCGGCTATCATCGGCGCAGACGTCTGTCATCTCAATTTGCACAAAACCTTTTCTATTCCGCACGGCGGCGGCGGTCCCGGCGTTGGTCCCATAGCCGTCAAAAAACATTTGGCAGATTTCTTACCCTCTCATCCGTTGATAAAAACGGGCGGTAAAAAAGGAAGTCCCGTAGCCGCAGCACCTTATGGCTCTATTTTGGTCAGTCTGATTTCTTATGCTTATATCCGGATGGCCGGTCCTGACGGTCTCAAAAAAATAACCGAATTTGCAATTCTCAATGCCAATTATCTCGAAGCGCTGCTCAAAAACTATTATCCCGTACTTTATACCGGTGAACGCGGAAGAGCCGCTCACGAATTTATCGCGGACTGCCGTCCGTTTAAAGAAAAAAATATTACCGTAATGGATATAGCCAAACGCTTAATGGATTACGGCTATCATGCTCCGACGGTTTCGTTCCCCGTTCACGATACTTTAATGATTGAACCTACCGAAAGTGAAAGCAAAGAAGAAATTGACCGTTTTGCTGATGCAATGATAAGTATCTGGAAAGAAATTCAAGAAATTACGGGTGAAAACGGCGATAATCCGCTTAAAAATGCACCGCATACCCAAGAGATGGTTACAAATGATGTATGGTTTCACAATTACTCGCGACAAAAAGCCGCTTTTGCGTTGCCTTACATCAAAGAAAATAAATTTTGGCCTTTTGCAGCACGCGTTGACGATGCTTATGGCGACCGTAATCTACATTGCACATGCGACCCCATTGAAGCTTATGAAGAACAGGATAGTTAATTAAGAAAATGAGGAAATGAAGAAAAATTTTCATGTTATAAAAAAAATCCTCAATTCCTCGATTTATAAAACAAATATTCTGGTTCGTAACAATAAACAATCAAAAAAAAACGGATTATTCAACGAACCGGAACAAATCCTCAATTCCTCAAAAAAACCATTTGCTCATAAAAAAAATAGTTGTATCTTTGCCACTTAAAATAAAACATACATAATAATCATTTAAAAAATATTGGCATGTATTTAACACCTGAAATTAAAAAAGAAATTTTTGCTAAGTACGGAAAATCGGAAAAAGATACCGGTTCACCGGAAGGACAAATTGCATTATTTACTTATCGTATCAACCATTTGACCGAACATTTGAAAAAAAACAAACACGATTACAGCACTGAAAAAGCTTTGGTCAAATTAGTAGGAAAAAGACGAAGTCTTTTAAACTATTTGAAAAACAACGATATTGAAAGATATCGTAAAATCGTTAAAGAATTAGGCTTACGTAAATAAGCCGGAACAATTAAAAAGGGCGGGAAACTGCCCTTTTTTATATTATTTACAATTGTATCTCACAATTGAAATAAATTGATTTACTACAAATTAAACTAATTTTATGAAACCAAATCCAATCAAAGAGACCATACAACTTGACGATGGCAGAACCATAACGATAGAAACAGGCAAATTAGCCAAACAAGCAGACGGGTCAGTTGTGGTTCAGATGGGAAATACAATGCTTTTGGCAACAGCGGTTGCCTCAAAAGATATCAATCCCGATGTTGATTTTTTACCATTAACTGTTGATTATCGTGAAAAATTTGCTTCATCCGGTCGATTTCCGGGCGGATTCTTTAAGCGGGAAGGACGGCCCAGTAACGAAGAAATTTTAGTAATGCGATTGGTCGATCGTGTTTTACGACCATTATTCCCAAAAGATTATCATGCCGAGACACAAGTCATGATACAATTAATGTCTCATGATGAAAACGTACAAGCTGACTCACTAGCCGGCTTAGCCGCCTCAGCAGCTTTAGCCGTTTCCGATATTCCTTTTGAAGGGCCTATATCGGAAGTAAGAGTGGCAAAAATCGATGGGAAGTTGGTCATCAATCCCGATTATGAATCTACCCAAAGAGCAACCATAGACTTAATGGTAGGAGGCACAGAAGATTCCGTAACAATGGTAGAAGGCCAGATGAAAGAAGTCAGTGAAGAAGAAATGATTGAAGCTATTGAATTTGCACACCAATCCATTAAAAAACATATTGCCGTTCAAAAACAACTTGCCGAAAAGGTAGCCAAAGCTTTTCCTAAAAGAGACTATCCCAAAGATGAAGAAGACGAAGATTTATACATAGAAATAGAAAAAGCTATTTATGATAAAATCTATGCCATAGCCAAAGAGGGCACGGCAAAACAAGAACGAAGTGAAAAATTTGAAGCCGTCAAAGAAGAACTTTTAGGAAACTACGATGAAGAAATACTTGAAGAAAAAGGTAAATTGATAGAAAATTATTTCCATAAAGTAATGAAAAAAGCCGTCCGGGATTTGATATTAAACGAAGGATTGCGTCTGGACGGTCGTAAAACCGATGAAATCAGACCTATTTGGACGGAAGTGGATTATTTACCGTCCGTTCATGGTTCCGCCATTTTTACCCGTGGTGAAACCCAAGCTCTGGCTACGGTAACATTGGGAACCTCCCGGGAAGTAAACATGATAGATGGCGCCACTTTACGCAGTGAAGAAAAATTTTACTTACACTATAATTTTCCCCCCTTTTCAACCGGTGAAGCCCGCCCTATCCGTGGTACATCTCGTCGTGAAATAGGACACGGTCATTTGGCTCAACGCGCTTTGGAACCTATGGTACCGGAAGATTCACCATACACTATCAGAGTAGTATCAGACATTTTAGAGTCCAACGGTTCATCATCCATGGCTACTGTTTGTGCCGGTTCCATGGCACTTATGGATGCCGGAATCCAAATGAAAAAGCCGGTTTCGGGTATTGCCATGGGATTGATATACGATGAAGAAACCAAAAATTATGCAGTCTTGTCCGATATCCTCGGGGATGAAGACCACTTAGGAGATATGGATTTTAAAGTAACCGGGACCAAAGACGGCATAACCGCCTGTCAAATGGACATAAAAATCAAAGACCTAAAACGTGAAATCCTTGAAAAAGCTTTACATCAAGCCAAAGAAGGACGTTTACATATTATGAATGAAATGGAAAAAAGCATTTCCGAACCGAGACCAAGCGTCAAAGATTTTGTGCCTAAAATGGTTAAAATAGAAATCCCCAAAGATTATATCGGCGCTGTTATCGGTAAAGGCGGTAAAGATATTCAACAACTGCAAGAAGAAACCGATACAACCATTGTAATAGATGAAATTAACGGTAAAGGTATTATCGAAATTATGGGAACCGATATGGATAATATCCAAAAAGTTTTGGACCGTATCGAAATCATAACTTTCGAACCCGAAGTGGGAGAAGTATATGAAGGTAAAGTTGTGTCGATTAAAGATTTCGGAGCTTTTATAGAAATTGCTCCCGGAACCGAAGGTTTGTTGCATATCTCGGAAATAGACTGGAAACGTATCAACAAAGTAACAGACGTATTGAAAGAAGGAGATACTGTCAAAGTAAAATTATTAGGTTTTGACAAAGGTAAAATGAAATTGTCAAGAAAAGTTTTACTACCACGTCCACCTCGTAAAGATAAACGTCCAGGACGTCAAAATTCTTAGTCCTTAAAGCTTGTCAATCCGGCAAGCTTTTTTTTATTAAATTTGCTTTTAAACAGCTAATTTATCTATTTTAGCTAAAAAAAGTTTCAAAATGTATTTGGAAAGCATTGGAAAATACGCATTGATGCTCAAACAAGTCTTTAAAAAACCGCAAAAACCGAAAGTTTTTTGGGAGAATTATTTTAAAGAAGTAGAAGATTTGGGACTCAAATCCATCGGCTTGGTCAGTTTCATATCCTTTTTTATCGGCGGGGTTGTTACCATTCAAACCGCCAGAAATTTGGATAATCCTTTGATAGATAAAATGTATATAGGTTATGCCACGGTAAAATCCATTATTTTGGAATTTTCACCGACATTCATTTCTATCATATTGGCCGGAATAGTAGGGTCATATATTGCTTCAACTATCGGCACGATGCGAATTACCGAACAGATTGACGCTTTGGATGTTATGGGAGTTAATTCGTTAAATTATCTAGTGTTGCCCAAAGTGGTTGCCGCTGTCAGTTTTTATCCTTTTCTGATTAGTATCAGTATGTTTTTGGGTGTTTTCGGCGGTTGGGTTGTCGGTAATTTGACCGGTATGGTTTTATCCAATGATTATTTAAAAGGTATCAGATTTATGTTTGACAGTTTTGATATCACTTATGCTTTGATCAAGACCTTGGTTTTTGCTTTTTTTATAGCAACCATTCCTTCGTATTACGGTTATTATGTTAAAGGAGGATCATTAGAAGTGGGGAGAGCCGCCACTCAAGCAGTCATTTGGACCAGTGTCAATATTATTATTTTTAATTACATTTTAACGCAATTGTTATTAAGCTAAATGATAGAAGTCAAAAATATATACAAATCATTTGGAGACAAATTGGTTCTAAAAGGTATTTCAGCTGTTTTTGAAACCGGAAAGACCAATATGATTATAGGACAAAGCGGTGCCGGTAAAACCGTATTTTTAAAAAGTATGTTAGGCCTCATCAAACCAGATAAAGGCTATATTTCATTTGACGGACGCATTTGGAACCAATTATCCTTAAAAGAACAAAGACAAATCCGAAAAGAAGTCGGGGTGGTTTTTCAAGGGAATGCTCTTTTTGATTCCATGACGATAGAAGAAAATATAAAATTTCCCATGCGAATGTTTACAACAATGACGCCTGCCGAAAAAAAAGACCGGGTCAATGAAGTCTTGGAACAAGTCAATTTGTCCGGGGTTAATAATAAATATCCGGCTGAGATTTCGGGTGGGCAACAAAAACGGGTGGCATTAGCCCGTGCCATTGTTTTGTATCCCAAATATCTTTTTTGCGACGAACCGAATTCCGGTCTCGATCCTAAAACCGCTATTCTTATCGACAATCTAATTCACGATTTAACAGTGCGTTATAACACCACAACCGTTATCAACACCCACGATATGAACTCAATCATGGAAATCGGAGAAAAAATTATCTTTCTCAAAAACGGTTATAAACAATGGGAAGGCGATAAATCCGAAATTTTCTTTACAGATAACCGGGATTTGAATGACTTTGTTTTCTCGTCCTTTTTGTTTAAAAGGGTTAAGGAATTGGTTCAAAAAGAAGGGCATTTTGAATAAACTATGTGGCAGTCACGAACAGAATTATTATTGACAAAAGAAGGACTTAAAAAGTTACAACAAGCACATGTTTTGGTCGTAGGGCTTGGAGGCGTCGGTTCGTATGCTGTCGAATTTTTGGCCCGTAGTGGTATCGGTCAACTGACTTTGGTTGATGGCGATACCGTTGACATTACCAATATCAACCGGCAATTACCTGCTTTACACTCCACAGTAGGGCGGCCAAAAACCGGGGTCGTAGCGGAAAGATTAAAAGATATCAATCCCGAAATCAAATTGCACACAATCAATAGATTTATCAAACCGGATGAATTTAACGAACTGGTTTCTCTCGCAAAATTTGATTATATCATCGATGCAATTGATAGTGTCTCGCCTAAAATTTATTTGATTTTAGCCGCTAAACGCCAAAAAATAAAAATTATATCGGCCATGGGGGCCGGTGGCAAAACGGACCCGTCAAAAGTCAAAGTGACAGATATATCCAAAACCCGTGAAGATTTTCTGGCACGCGTTATTCGTAAACGCCTGCGTAAACACGGAATTCAAAAAGGTATTAAATGTGTTTTTTCAACCGAATTGCAACATCCGGATAGCCTACAAATGACTGATAATGAAAATTTTAAAAAATCCCATTACGGTACTATCTCTTACTTGCCGGCACTTTTCGGATTACATGCCGCAGCAACGGTTATCCGGTATTTGGTTGATTGAGAAGAGAAAATTTTTCTATCAACACATCATTTCCTCAACAAACTTACAATTCCCCACGAAGTTTTTTGACCAACCATTCAATTGACAACAATATTACCAACAAAAACAATAAATACTTATAATCTATCAATGGCGTTTCGGAAGTTTCATAACGGATGCTTGCATGAAATTCATTGGAATCTTTCAAATCTTGTATCAATTTATTCGCTTGTCCTCGAAAATATAAAACACCGTTTGTTTGTCGGGCTAAACGGTTTAAATCCTTAACATCGGCTTGCAAATTTTGTTTTTCAATACTAAACGGTAATATGCGAAAAAATCCGTTTTTCTTCAAACTACCATCCTTATTTTTTACGGTAAACCGGTATTTACCTGCTGTCAAATCACTTATTTGCACTTGATAAAAACCATCTTTTAAAATCATTGGAAAAGTTTCCACCTGTTTGTCTTTGTATAAAATCATTTCCGGTTTGACTTGTTCATCAAAGTCCAGGTTTTTATCAAGAAACTTGGCCGTAACAATCACAGGCATAGCTTGATAATACTGCTTTTTATAATGTAATTGCAAACGGTCATAATCTTTCTCAATACTTAAATATTGAATAATCTGAAACAACAACCGGTCAAATGCCTCTTTTTGTCCATTGACACCTGCTTGCATAGTCCACTGCCACAAATTTTCTCCCAATAAAACCACTTGTTTTTCCACCGTATTAAAAGCCAGTAAAGGCTGCTTGGTCGTCAGCCCGTTAATTTTGCTGTAATAGGCCGTTTCGGTCGCAGAGGATAATTTTACCTGTCCATAAACATCTATTAAAGGGGGTAATTTTTCCAGATCCAATTCCGGTAATTTAAACAATGAAAATCCATCATTTTTTTGCGGAAAATAATTCTCATAAGACGTGGCCGTTTTTCTGTTAAAAAACAAATTTTGACTGTTAAGAAATGACCAATCCGTATGTTTACCGGTAATAATCCACCAAGTTTTATGCATTTTTTTTAATTGCCCAAATACAGCATTAAATTTAGAATCCGGTTGGTAAAGTATTACACTTTGATAAAAGGATATATCAAAATGGTCAGTTGTTCTTTTCAAATCAAAACGGATAAACGGATAATTTTTCAAACTCCGCTTTACCGCTGCTATGTCCGGATGAATGATATTTGATAGAATCAAAATCTTTTGAGCGTTTTTCAGTACCTCAACATCAAAATAATAGCTGTTATTTAAATTATTTTTTTCATTTTCTAATCCGGACAAAACAACTTTATAATGATGCAAACCTGTGGTACCGGCTTTAAATTTGGTCGTGATATGAGCAGCATCATGTTTCGGGGACAAACTCAAAGCTTTATGAAATAAAACCTTGTCTTTTTCCCATATTTTCAAATGTGCTCTGACAGGTTGCTTGATATCACCCGTAATAAAAATTTCAACCGGAAAAAAATTGTCTTTATATGCATAAGAATTTGCATTTACCAAATCTATCCGCAGGTCTTGATAAGTCATAGTATCACCGAAAACAACCGGAAAAACTTTTAAACTTCCGGGTAAATGATGGCCGTAAACATAATCTTTACCAGCTGTATTTCGCCCGTCCGTTAACAATACAACCGGAGCATACTTGTCCGATCGATGCAAAAAACGCAGTCCGGATAAAGCATTGCCGATGGCTGTTTGCCGGCCGGAAAAATCCAAACTGTCAAAACCGGCAAGTTTATCATCAAATTTAAAATAATGAATATTGTATTTATTTTCCAATCTGGATTCTTTCAACCGGCTTACAAAATCCCTTAATGACCGGTCATCACCTTGCAATTTGATTGACAAACTATTATCAGCCAACACGTATAAATCAGGCTTTGTAATGATTTGCTTTTTGCGTTTCCATTTCGGATTTATCAACAAAATCAAGATAATACTATAAACCAAAAACCGCCATATAAAAAGCCAAAGTGCTTTTCGTTTGTATAAATACTGAAAAGCACTCAACAACAAAGCCGCTAAAATAGCAAGTATATACAACATTTTCGGTCGGTTATCCGTTTATGAGACTCGATAATGCACATTCAAATTATATTACTGAGCTTATAAGAAGTGCGTATAATGAGCCTGTAAAAGCTTCAACTTTCAACTAAATAGTCATTCCACCGTCAACTGTCAAAACCTGACCGGTAATATAACTCGACAAATCCGAAGCTAAAAACAGGCAAGCATTGGCAACATCTTCCGGGGTTCCCGTGCGTTTCAAAGGAATTTTTGCCAACCATTCATCGATAACATTTTGCGGTAATTTTTTAGTCATTTCGGTTTCTATAAATCCGGGTGCAATTGCGTTACAACGGATATTACGACTACCCAATTCTTTGGCGATAGATTTGGTAAACCCTATAATGCCGGCTTTGGAAGCCGCATAATTGGATTGACCGGCATTACCACCGGTACCGACAACCGAACTCATATTTATTATAGAACCTTTTCTGGCTTTCATCATAGGACGAATAACCGCTTTGGTCCAATTAAAAACCGATTTTAGATTGACATTCATAATATCATCCCAATCTTTTTCACTCATTCTTAAAATCAAATTATCACGCGTAATACCGGCATTATTTATCAAGACATCTATCGAACCGAAATCTTTAACAATTTCAGTAGCTGTTTTCTGTGCAACTTCAAAATCGGAAGCGTCCGATACATAACCTTTGACCTTACCTCCGAATGTTTTAAGTTTTTGTTCCAAACCGGTAAAATTATCATCTATTTTACGACCGGTAAAAGCAACGTTGGCACCATACTCGGCAAACATCAATGCGATGACACGACCGATACCACGTGCCGCCCCGGTTACAACGATATTCATACCTTTTAATCTGTTCATAACGCTTATTTTTTTCAAAAATACACTTTTTTAATGAAAATTTACAAATAAAAATCCTGTTTCGGTTTTAAATTTTAAATCCGGTCAAAAAAAATCATATATAACATATTGACAGTCAATATTTGACATACTTAAAAGATAATTAATTCATTATTACCTACAAATTTTAAAAAAAAATATTAGCTTTGTTGTGTTAACTTAAAATTATTAAACATTATGAAAACAAAGAATTTTTTATTACTTGTAGCAGCGGTTGTTGTTTTGTTCAATTTTAGCAGTTGCAAAAAGTACCCTGACGGCCCATCGTTTAGTTTAAGATCTAAAACAGACCGTTTGACCGGAACTTGGAAAATTGTTGATGGAGATAACTATAATAACGACGTTGACATTACTTTTACATTCAAAAAAAACGGCGATTTTAATTTGTAAGTTACCGATAGCAACTATAATTATGATGTTGACGGTCAATGGCGTTGGGGAGCTAAAAAAGAATCTGTTAAAATTGATTACGAAGGGCAATACGACGATGAAGAATGGATAATACTAAGACTAACCAATAAAGAATTTTGGTTTAAAGTTGAGGGAGATAAATATAAAGCCGAAAAGCAATAAAACTTATTCCTGAAAATCATTTTGTTACAAGAGGCTGTTTGACATCAAACAGTCCTTTTTTTATTTATAAAATAATAATGAAAGCTTTTCCGTTTGTTATAAAATAAATTTTTTATTACGGTTAAAATTTCCGAATTTTGAAGTTTGGTAAATCCTAATTTTAATGGCGAAAAAATCAACATCCAAAAAGAAAAAAAGTAGTAAAAAACCTAAATTTCAACTTAATGACCGCAATCGACTTATTGCCGGTTTAAGTTTGATATTTATCGCTTTATTGCTGGCCATTGCTATCATTTCGTATTTCTTTAACTGGAAATTCGACCAAAGTAATTTGACATTGACAGCAGCGGGCGAACCCGCCCATAATTTGATAGGAAAACTCGGAGCATATATTGGGAACCTGCTTGTTTTCAAAGGTTTTGGCATTTTTTCCTTACTTATTCCCTATGTAACCACCATGTCCGGATTGTTTCTGATAGCCAAAAAAACGGTTATCAATCATGTCAAATTGTGGTTGTGGGCACTTATATATATGTATGCCGGCGCTTTTATGCTTGCGTTAATTTTCCCGTCCAATTATTTATGGTCCGGATTGTACGGTAAAGAAATTGCCCGATTTTCGTTGATTATTTTTGGAAAATTGGGCGGTATCGTTATTATGATTTTTATTTTATTGTTGATTATCAGCATCAAATCCGGATTGGATGCCGAAAAAATTCAGGCTTTCTTTCATCAAATTTTTTACAAAAAAGTATCTCCAAAAAATAAGGAAATCCCATCGGTAGATAATGAAGAATCAGAAAATGATAAACCTGTTATTGAAACACAAAAAGTCGGGATAATGGATATTGATAACGATATGATTATCAAAAATCCGGTTAAAGAAGAGTCGGTAGTTGCCAATAACGAAGATAACCCTTCCGGAAAACCTGTCATGGAGGCTAAAATGCATATTTCAGTTGCCGGCGATGAAGAAATCATTGAAAAAGCCGAACAATTAGTAGAACAACAAGGCCCTTACGATCCGCGTATGGATTTGCCGGAATATCAATTTCCTCATTTTGACTTACTCAAAGACTATGGTGCTACCGAAATCACCTATAACGAAAAAGAACTAAAACGCAATAAAGACAAAATTGTCAAAACCTTACTCGATTTTAAGATTAAAATTTCCAAAATAGAAGTTATCGTCGGACCGTCTGTTACATTATATGAAATTATTCCCGAAGCCGGTATTCGTATTTCCAAAATTAAAAATTTGGAAGACGATATCGCTTTATCATTAGCAGCACTGGGTATCAGAATTATCGCCCCAATGCCCGGAAAAGGGACGATTGGTATTGAAGTACCTAACAAAATCCGTAAAATCGTACCGATGCGTTCAGTCTTACAATCCAAACGATTTCAAGAAGCCGAGATGGAACTACCCGTAGCGATGGGAAAAACCATTACCAATGAAACTTATACTTTTGATTTGACCAAAATGCCGCATTTATTGGTTGCCGGTGCCACCGGACAAGGTAAATCCGTCGGTATCAATGCCATTTTAGCCTCATTGCTCTACAAAAAACATCCGGCCGAATTGAAATTTGTATTGGTTGATCCCAAAAAAGTCGAGTTAACTCTTTACAATAAAATCGAACGGCATTTTTTAGCCAAATTGCCAGACGAAGAAGAAGCTATCATTACGGATGTTCAAAAAGTCGTCAGAACACTGACATCTTTAACCAAAGAAATGGAAGATCGTTATGATTTACTCAAAGATGCCATGGTGCGTAACATTAAAGAATACAACGCAAAATTTAAAAAACGTTTACTTAATCCCGAAAAAGGACACCGGTATTTGCCATATATTGTTTTGGTAATTGACGAATTTGCCGATTTGATGATGACAGCCGGTAAAGAAATTGAAACACCCATTGCCAGGATTGCCCAATTGGCACGCGCTGTCGGAATTCATTTGATTGTTGCCACCCAAAGGCCGTCTGTCAACGTCATTACGGGATTGATAAAAGCAAATTTTCCTGCCCGTATCGCCTTTGCCGTAACTTCAAAAATAGATTCCCGTACCATTTTGGATACCGGTGGGGCCGAACGTCTCATCGGTAAAGGAGATATGTTGATCTCGACCGGTAACAATCCTGTACGGCTACAATGTGCCTTTATAGATACACCGGAAGTAGAAAATCTCACGGAGTTTATCGGTTCACAACGAGGATACGCCTCAGCTTTTCCGTTACCGGAAGTGCAAGATGAAGAAAATGGCACAAATTTTGATGATAATATAGAAGATAGAGACGAGTTGTTTAAAGAAGCCGCTTATATTATTGTCAGTGCCCAACAAGGTTCGGCTTCTTTATTACAACGCAAACTTAAAATAGGTTATAACAGAGCCGGTCGTATCATTGACCAATTGGAAGCAGCGGGTATTATCGGTCCTTTTGAAGGTAGCAAAGCCCGCAAAGTCTTGATACCCGATGTTATTGCTTTGGACGATTTTTTTAATAACGAAAATAATTGAAAATAATGAAACATCTTATCTATTTCTTTCTTTTAGTCGGTTTGTACACCGGAAATATAACGGCACAAGATGATCCCAGAGCTGTTAAATTGCTTAATAAAGTAACTCAAAAACTAAACAGTTACAAAAACATCTATGCTGAATTTAAATACAGTTTAATCAACAAAAAAGCCGGCGTTACCCAACAAACCAAAGGCCATGTTACTATTCAAGGGAACAAATTTCACGCTACTTATATGGGAATTGAAGATATATTCGACGGCCAAAAACGTTACCAAATTATCCATGAAAATGAAGAAATTAATGTAACAAGCCACAGAGACGATGACGAATTTACTCCTAACAAAATTTTTAGTTTTTACAAAAAAGGTTACACAAAAAAGATGGATATCAAACAAAATGTCAAAGGACATGTAATCCAATATGTCAAATTAATTCCCAAAAGCAGCGATTCGCCCGAAAAATATATTTTATTGGGAATAGATATGAAAACGTATAATATCCACAATGCCATTATCATAGAAAAAAACGGCTCTATCATCAATTTGGATATCACCCGTTTTCAAACCGATAAAGTTATTCCTTCCAAATTATTCCAGTTTGATAAAAGTAAATACCCCGATTATTACATTAATAATTTGGATTAATTTTGAAAATAGTTTACCGTTACATATTAATCAATTTTTTTAAAAAATTCATTCCGAGCTTTATCATAATTTACTTGATTTTCGTTATACAAACATTCTGGTTGTATTATGACGAATTGGCCGGTAAAGGATTGGGATTATGGACTATTTTCAAATTCCTGGCCTATTATTCCCCTTTTGTCATTCTAAATGTCATACCGCTTTCCATATTACTTGGGGGCATTATGAGTTTTGGTAGTATGTCTGAAAAATCGGAATTTACGGCCATGAAATCCATGGGTATTTCACTCAAAGCCATGATGAAAGCTTTAAGCCCGATGATTATTATATTGGCAATCGGGGCCTTTATTTTTGCCAACACCGCCCTACCCTACGGCAATTACAAATTTAGCAATCTACGTCGCAATATCAAAAAGAAAATGCCGAGTGTTGCCATTACAGAAAGGGTTTTTAACGATTTTAAACCGGCTGGTATCAATATCCACGTTAAGAAAAAATATGGTAAAAACAACAACCGTCTGAAAGGAATCATTATCCATCAAAAAGTAAACGGTATTCCAGACAAAGTCATAATTGCCAAAAAAGGTTTATTTAAAAGTGCACCTGGCAATCAATTGATACAACTTATTCTCTATAACGGCACTTTTTACGAAGATATGACCCGCCAATATAAAAAAGCCAGTGACCGGAAAAAACATCCTGCCATGAAAACCGCTTTTAAAGAACATATAATCAACATAGATATATCGTCAATCAACAAAGTGGATTTGGAACAAACCAGTATTTCTGCCGCTCATCACATGCTCAATGTGATAGATTTAAAAAAAGAAATCTACACACTTAAAAAAAACATTACCGAAAATAAAGAAAGTTTTACAAACGAAATTTTAAGACGAAACAAAGTTAAAAATATTTCAAACAAAAAAGTTGTTGATTTTCAACAACATAAAACGATAAATGATATTTTAAGAGATACGACACTTTATGACACCAAAGCGTTAGATTACCTATATAGTCGTGCCGTTCAAAAAGCGGAAGCTCTGGAACGTTTCAGTAAACGCAAAGCCGAATATTTTGAAAGACAAAAGCGGGTAATCAGTAAATATAAACACAGTTTTTCTGAAAAATTTACATATCCCGTAATGGTCATCATTATGTTTTTGGTAGGTATTCCCCTTGGTGCTATTATCAAAAAAGGCGGATTCGGAATTTCAGTGGTTTTGGGAATCGTTATTTTCGTAACTTACTATATTTTAAGCATGTTGGGCAAGAATGCCGCCGAAGAAGGCGCCGTTCCGCCATACCTGGGGGCATGGTTCTCTACGGTTGTATTACTCCCACTCGGTATTTATCTGACGTACAAAGCCCACACTGACAGTGAGTTTACCCGTATTTCCAACTTTATTGAACTCATTAAACAAAAAGTTAAAAATCAATCAGTAAAAGCCCGCCAAAATCTATAAACATTTTTTTTAAGATTTTTAATAAAAAACCCCGTCATAGTTTTATAAACCTGACGGTTTTTTCAAACAAAAGTCATAGAAGGATTAATCAATCCATTTTGTTATCATTTTTATTATTATCACCGGTAGCTGTATTTTCATTTGCTTGTTTGCTTTCCTTTGTTTTTTCTTCCCCTTTTTTCTCATTAAAAGGTCTTTTTCCTAAGATTTCTTCCAAATCTTCTTTAAAAATCACTTCTTTTTCTAACAAGCGTTCAGCCAGTTTTATTAATTTATCTTTATTCTTTTGCAAAAGTTTTTTGACTCTTTGATACTGTTCTTCAATAAGATTGGAAATTTCTTCATCGATAATTTCGGCAGTTTTTTCGCTGTAAGGTTTGGTAAATCCATATTCTTGACCGGACGAATCGTAATAAGTCAAATTACCGATTCTGTCATTCAGTCCGTAGATTGTAACCATAGCACGCGCTTGTTTGGTTACTTTTTCCAAATCGTTTAAGGCCCCTGTCGAAATATTCCCGAACACAACTTCTTCGGCCGCCCGTCCGGCCAATGTGGCGGCCATTTCGTCAAGCATATGTTCTTTTTCAACTAATACCCGTTCTTCGGGCAGATACCAAGCCGCTCCCAGAGATTGACCACGTGGCACAATCGTTACTTTTACCAAAGGATGTGCATGCTCCAACAGCCAACTAGCCGTTGCATGCCCGGCTTCATGATGTGCCACCCGGTTTTTCTCTTCAGGTTTGATAACTTTATTTTTCTTCTCCAATCCGCCAATAATACGGTCAACGGCATCCAAGAAATCCTGTTTATCCACCTTATCCTTATTTTTACGAGCCGCAATCAATGCAGCTTCATTACAAACATTGGCAATATCGGCCCCGGAAAATCCGGGAGTTTGTTTGGCTAAAAATTCCACATCCACATTATCTGCTAATTTTAAAGGTTTGAGATGTACTTCAAAGATTTCTTTTCGTTCGTTTAAATCGGGAAGATCTACAAAAATTTGTCTGTCAAAACGTCCGGCTCGCAACAAAGCTTTATCCAAAATATCGGCACGGTTTGTCGCCCCGATAACAATAACATTATCTTTTGAGCTGAAACCGTCCATTTCAGTAAGCAATTGATTCAAAGTATTTTCACGTTCATCATTACTACCTGTAAAATTATTTTTTCCTCTAGCCCGGCCAATAGCATCAATTTCGTCAATAAAAATAATGGAAGGTGATTTTTCTTTGGCTTTTTTAAACAAATCACGCACGCGTGAAGCCCCTACTCCTACAAACATTTCAACAAAATCAGAACCTGATAAAGAGAAAAACGGCACTTTGGCTTCACCGGCAACGGCTTTGGCTAGCAAAGTTTTTCCGGTTCCCGGGGGGCCTACCAACAAAACACCTTTGGGGATTTTGCCTCCCAATTTGGTATATTTTTTAGTGTTTTTTAAAAAATCCACTATTTCCTTCACTTCCTCTTTGGCTCCTTCCAATCCGGCTACATCCTTGAAAGTCGTTTTTTCTTTGTTTTTGGCATCATAAAGCTGTGCCCGTGATTTCCCGATACTGAAAATACCACCGCCACCAGGTCCACTACCACCGGTTGCCCCGGACATCCGACGCATCATGTACAACCAGAAACCGATGATTAACACCCAAGGTAAGACATTTAACAAAAAACCCATAAAATAATCCGTCGTTGTTTTGAAACGGTATTCAACCGGTATGCCACGGGCTTGGGCCTTTTCCAGTTTCTCTTCAAACAACTTCAAATCTCCTATTTCAACAATATAATCCGGCTCAACGGGCGAAGAAAATAAGCCTTTGCTACGCGGTTTAACCTCATCCTTGGCTTTGTCAGTTATGTAAATATTGGCTATCTTCTTATTTTCAATCACGACTTCTTTTATTTTACCGTGATTTAACATATCTTCAAATTTGTTATAACTCAATATCTTATCATCATTTCCTGTATTTCCCCCCATCATAACAAAGAAGATGACAAGAGAAATAGCCATATATATCCAAAAAACATTAAACTTAAAAGGCGATTTGCCGTTTTCAGAGTTTTGTGGCCTGTTTTGTTTTCCTGATTCTTTTGTATTTTTATATTTTTCTTGATTACTCATAAATTCGGATAGGTTTTACAATTCGTTTTTTAACAACATAACTTTGGCATCCCCCCAGAGTTCTTCCAAATTATAATATTCACGGACCGGTCTTTGCATAACGTGAACCACCACATCGATATAATCTATTAATATCCATTCGGCATTGTCATCTCCTTCAACGTGCCAAGGTTTGTGTTGTAATGTTTTACCAACCGTTTTTTTAATGGAATCTGCTATGGCACTAACTTGAGTATTGGAAGTCCCGTCGGCAATGATAAAATATTCGGCTACGGCATTGTCAATATTTCTCAAATCAATAATTGTCGTATTCCGGCCTTTCACTTCTTCTATACCTTCTATAATTTTGTCAATTAAAATATCAGTTTTCTGGGTTTTTGTCATATATTCGTATTTATTACTATTTTTTTGCAAAAATAAGTTTTTTATTTCATATGAATTACATCAAATTTGATACCATAACATCAACGAATGATTTCTTAAAAAGTTATGCTGCCAATCATAAATTGAAAGATTTTTTTTATGTGACGGCCGAATATCAAACCAAAGGAAGAGGTCAGCATTCAAATAGCTGGCAATCAGAATGTTGTAAAAATGTTTTAATAAGTATTTTTCTTAAACCGGATTTGACACCCGATAGACAAACCGAACTTAACCGGATCGTTGCTTTGAGTATTGTAAAAGTTTTGGAAAAATTTAACATACCCGCCGTGCGTATCAAACTACCAAACGACATAATGGCAGACGGCCAAAAAATTGCCGGTATTTTGATTGAAAATAAAATAAACGGAAAAAAATGGCTTCAAAGCATTATAGGTATCGGATTAAATGTCAATCAAACCAATTTTGTAAATTTGCCTACGGCTATTTCAATGAAAAATCTGACAGGTCAAACTTTTGATAGAGATAAGATAATACAACTGTTAATGGCACATTTACAATTTTATTTACAGGAGTCACCGGAAAAACTGAAAAATGAATTTGATAAACTGTTGATAAACAACAACTAATGAGATTTGAAATCATAAAATACAATGCCGCTTTACAAGCCGGATGGGACGATTTAATCAAGCGTTCTTCAAACGGAACGTTTTTACATTTACGTCATTATATGGATTATCACACCCACAGGTTTGAAGATTTCTCATTGATGATATATGAAGGTTTGAAATTACGTGCCGTTTTACCGGCACACCGGTACGGAAGGGATATTTTTGCACATAAAGGATTGACTTACAGTGATTTTATTTTTCAAAAAAAACTTAAAATTGAACGAAAAATCGCCATAGTGGCACAAGTCTTACATTACTTGATGTTACAAAATTTTCAAAATTTATATATTCGTTCCATTCCGTTTCCTTTTCAATCCGTTACCGATGAAAGTCAGATTTATATTTATCATAAAACCGGTGCCATCATAGAAAAAATCTTACCCTTTTTTATAATAGACACCCGAAATAGTATAAAACCGAATCAGAACCGCCGGAAAAATTTAAAAAAACTATTGAAATACAATTTTCAGATAGATAATAATATATCTGATTTGACCGGATTTTGGAAAATAGTTGAAAAAAATTTACAAAACCGTTATAAAACGGCTCCCGTGCATAACATAAACGAAATTAGCTTGTTGGCAAAGCGTTTTCCGAAACAGATACAATTGTTTACCATCAAACACAAGCACAAAATATTGGCCGGCGCTTTGGTATATTTTATCAATCAAACCGCTCATTTTCAATACATTCATACCAATGATGAGCCGGATAGCCGCCAAGCGGTCGAATTTCTCACTTTTGAACTCGTAAAACAATTTAATAAATATATGTATATCAGCTTTGGCAATTCAGCCGTTTCAGACAATAATTTGAATAAAAATTTAGTTTATTGGAAAGAGAGTCTGGGGTGTCAAATCATCAACCAATTGTTTTTTAAAATCAAGACTAAAAATTACAACCGGCTAAAAAATGTCTTGCAATGATTGAATTTTTAAACTTAAATAAACTCAATGCCCCTTTTGAAAATCAATTTAGACAAAAGTTTGAACAATTTTTGTCAGCCGGAAATTATATTGAAAGTTCTGAAAATCAAAATTTTGAAAATAATTTTGCCCAGTATTGCGGAACAGAATACGCCATAGGTACGGGAAACGGTCTCGATGCAATACGTTTAATTTTAGAGGCTTATAAAATAAAGGGAGAACTACAACCCGGTGATGAAATTATTGTTCCGGCCAACACCTTTATCGCTACAATTTTGGCTATCAGTCAAGCCGGATTGACACCGGTTTTGACAGAACCCCGATTGACAACATACAACCTCGACCCGGATAAAGTTATCGAAAATATCACTCCTAAAACTAAAGCGATTATCGGCGTTCATCTTTACGGCTTGATAAGTGATTGGGACAATTTACAAGAAATTGCCCGTTCATACGGATTATTATTAATTGAAGATGCCGCTCAAGCACATGGAGCTATGTGGGACAATAAAAAAGCCGGTAATCTGGGCAATGCCGCTGCTTTTAGTTTCTATCCCATCAAAAATCTCGGAGCACTTGGTGACGGTGGCGCCGTAACCACCAGTGATATGGCGTTGGCAAATATTATCAAAAAACTCAAAAATTACGGTCAAGAAAAAAAATATATTTGTAAATACAAAGGATTTAACAGCCGTTTGGACGAACTTCAAGCGGCATTCCTTAATGTCAAGTTACCTTATCTCGATAAATCGAATGATAAAAGACGTCAAATTGCAGCGACATATATCGAACACATCAAACATCCGGAGATAATTTTGCCGCTTTACGGCAAAAAAACGCATGTTTATCATCAATTTACCGTCAGAACCGCAAACCGGGAGCATTTTCAACAATATTTAAAGCGAAATGGCATCGGGACAATGATTCATTATCCGGTTCCACCTCACAAACAACAAGCTTACTTTGAATGGCAAAAACTTGATTTGCCCATAACGGAACAAATTCATCGTGAAATATTGAGTTTACCCGTTCGTGAAAATTTGACCGATGAAGAAATTGAATACATAATTGATAAAATAAACAAGTATTGAACAAAATAAAAAAAATAGTCATTCAAAATATTTGGTTAAAAATTTCATTTTTTAACGCATTTGCCGTATTCTCAAGAATTATAAGCGGATGGGTTATCAATAAAATCATAGCCGTTTATATCGGACCGCAAGGAACCAGTCTGACCGAACAATTCAGAAATTTATTACAAACCGTTCAAGGTTTTTCTACCTTGGGAATTTCAGAAGGCGTTACCAAATATGCTTCCAAATACCAAAATAAACGCAAACAATTGTCATCATTTTTGGCATCTGCTTACAAAATTGTTTTAATTACCTCGATTACCGCCGGTTTATTAATCATTGTTTTTTCAAATTTTATAAACCGGCATTTGTTCGGTTCTCATGATTTCAGTTTGTTGATTGTTTTAACCGGGATACTAATCCCCATTCTATCTATAAACGTTATTTTGCTAGCAGTTTTAAATGGTTTCCAGAAATATAAAAAAATCACTTACATTAATATAATCACCAATATCGTATCGGCCATTATTGCTATTTATCTGATTATTGTTTTTCAATTGTTCGGCGCCTTACTATTGACACTTATCAGCCAGATAATCAGTTTTATAACTACCTTGTTCCTTATCCGTTCCGATATGGTTGAAGTTTTACAATTCTCTCTAAAACAATCAAAAAATGCTCATTACAAACGTCTATACAATTATATTATAATGGCATTGGTAACAGCAGTTGTTTCGCCCCTGTTCAGTATCTTGATACGAAACCAAATTTTTGATTTTTTTTCCAATGATATGGGGGTACATGCCGGATACTGGGATGGAGTCAAAAAAATTTCAGGAATGGTCTTGGCTTTTATTTCGCCTATTTTCAGTCTGTATTATTATCCCCAACTGGCCAAGATTCATACAAACAAGGAATTTAAAGCCGAAATTAAAAAATTTTTCAAACAAATATTTCCCGTATTTTTTATAGGAATGGCAGTAATATATTTTTTTAGATATTGGGCAATCCTCTTATTTTTTTCAAAAGCATATCTACCGATGCAAAATCTGTTTTTGTGGCAATTGACCGGTGATTTGTTACGAATTGCTTCCTTTACCATTGCTTACATGATGCTTGCCAAAGCGCATATCAAACAATATATTATTACCGAAACCGGATTTTGGATAGTTTTTTATATATTAACCAAAGTTTTGTTGCCCATTTATCAATTGGAAGGCGTCGTGATAGCCTACTTTACCACATACATTTTATATTTCATAAGTTTGCTGTTTTTTTACAGAAAAATTTTGTTTACAAATAAGGAAGTTATTTTGTAAAGTCAATTCAAATTTTGTTACAATTTATCAAAATTCGCACAAAAAATAAAAGATAAACAGATGAAACCGACATGATTAAAATAATCATTAAACACACAAAAAAATGATTATTTTAATCATCAAAGGTTACATCTGACCATAATGTTAAAATAAAAAAATATACAGATGAAAATCATTATCATCAACGGCCCAAACTTAAATCTTTTGGGTAAGAGAGAACCCGAGATTTACGGCTATCAAAGTTTTGAAACCTATTTAAAAAAATTAAAAAAAGAATTTGCTTCTCATCATATCGATTATTATCAAACCAATCACGAAGGGAGCATAATCGATAAAATGCAAGACGCCGATAATCAATATGATGCCATTGTATTGAATCCGGCAGCTTACACACATACTTCCATTGCCATTGCCGATTGTATCAAAGCCATCGATACTCCGGTTGTAGAAGTGCACATCTCGGATATCAATAAGCGTGAAGCATTTCGCAAACATTCTTATATTAAAGACATTGTGGCTCACAGTATTACCGGTCAAGGACTGGACGGTTATGCCATGGCTATTAAATGGTTGTTAAAAAATGAGCTTAATTCGTAAAAAATACTACATTTGCAAAAAAAAAAGCAACATGCTCAAAAAAATTAAATATTTTTTCTTATTGATTTTGGCTATTGCCATGGCTGTTGGTGGGTATCTGATATCGTTAGATAATGAATATAAGGTTGTTAGAACCAAACAAATAGAAGCTCCTGCAAACCTGGTTTTTACTCAAATAGCCAACCTCAAAAATTGGGAAAAATGGGCCCCTTGGAAAGACAAAGACAGTTTAATAAAATTTGAATATCCGGGCTCAACAGACAAAGAAGGGGATTATTTCAGGTTTACCGACCCGGACGGTAACCGGCAAAAATTGACCAATTTAACGTTATCCCCTGATACTTTGATTGTACAGTCTTTATCGTCAAACGAACACACACAAGAATACAGTTGGCAAATAATACCGGATAAAAAAGGCGTTAAACTGACTTGGACTGTTTCAGGCGAATTGGATTTAACCCAACGACTTTTTGCTGATCAAATGGACGAATTGTTAGGGCCTTCCATGGCACGTGGCTTGGAACTTATAGACCGTTCCGTTCACAACGATATGAATAAACATGAAACAAAGGTCTTGAAACCCGTTGAATTAAGCCCGACTTATTATCTCTACAAAACGGCCAGTTGTAAAATGGACAGTTTGGGCAAACAAATGGACAAAATTTTACCGGAAGTTATTTTGTATGCTGTTAAAAATCAATTGGAAACCAACGGAAAACCCTTCGTTATTTACAACAAAAGGGATACTATCAATAATTCGGTTATTTTTTCGGCAGCCATACCTACCAAAGAAAAAATAAGCGTCAATAATGCAAATATTTTAACGGGACAAACTCCCGGTGGATTATATCTCAAAATCAAATTTCAAGGTGATTACAAATATTTGGATGAAGCTTGGGATGCCGGTTATCAATACATTAATTCGCAAGAGAATTTGATAGTCGATACTACCAGAGAACCTTTTGAAATTTATGCTGCCGGTCATACCAAATCGTTAAATCCGGCCGATTGGATAACTTATTTATATATCCCTGTAATTGAAGTAGAACCAAAAGAAACAACGATAGAATGATGAGTAGAATTTTATTGGTTTTTGCCGGTGGCGGACTCGGGAGTGCCATAAGATATTTAATCGGTTTGGCACTGAACCGTAATGATTTTTTAACCCCATACGGCACTTTTTTTGTAAATGTTATAGGCAGTTTACTAATCGGAATATTAGCAGGTTACAATCTACGTACTTTAAATCTCAATCACGAATATCAAGCCTTGTTGATTGCCGGTTTTTTAGGTGGTTTTACTACTTTTTCGTCTTTTGCATTCGAAAATCTGGTAATAATTCAAAACGGTAAATTTTTATTCTTTCTTGCTTATTTTGTTAGCACCTTAATTGTCGGATTATTTGCCGTGGCATTCGGGTATTATCTTTCTAAATACATCTAAAACATCCATCAAAACAACTATTGGTCAATCCACAAGATAATAAAAAATGAGGCTGTCTCAAAAGGGCAGCCTTTTTTTGTTTTTTGTAAAAAAAACGGGAGAATTTCTTCCCCCGTTCCTAAAGATTTTGTATCTTAGGTATGCAAAGCTCAGCAAATATACCATTTAAAAATTA